>CAZSVY010000260.1:0-3520 GCA_964610495.1 uncultured Methanosarcinales archaeon | reverse complement strand
CCCAGCAATTTTGCCGACGTTGCCTGTGACTGTCCTTTTTTCACAAGTTCGATTGCAAGACTGGCCCTTATTGCGGGGACCAGATCCCACACAATCTTCTGACACGGAGTTTCCATAATTACCATCATTTTTTGAGATTTTAGAATTGAGAACGAATATATCTTATGTACATATATTTATTATCAGTGCAAGAAATAATAATAAGATTGTCCGGACAGACAGCAGGGGAGGTAAAAGTTTCGAGAGAACAGCTCAATTTTTAACAATTTTCAGAATTCTCCTAAAACGTTCCGGAATTTCTCCTGCATATCCATTTTTTCCACGTATTTCATGATAAAACTTAAATAGTCACAATTGTTATGATTATTCACAATTGTGAAGGTGAACAATGTGACCGTTGAAGACAGGGCCATTTACATGGACAGCTCGGCTACAACTCCTGTAAGAAAAGAGGTTGTTGAAGAGATGCTTCCCTATATGACAGAAAATTTCGGAAATCCTTCTTCCATCTATGAGCTAGGAAAAATCTCAAAACATGCAATAGACAAAGCCAGGAAAAAAGTTGCTGATGCGCTCGGGGCTGAAGAGAGTGAAATCTATTTCACATCCGGAGGCACGGAATCCGATAACTGGGCAATTAAGGGAATAGCCTTTGCAAACCGGAATAAAGGAAAACACATAATCACCTCTTCTATCGAACACCATGCAGTCCTGCATACATGTGCCTGGCTGGAAGGGCAGGGCTTTAAGGTAACATACCTGCCTGTGGATAAATACGGAATGGTTTCCCCTGAGGGGCTGCAGAAGGCGATTCGAGAGGATACTATCCTTATTTCCATAATGCTTGCCAACAACGAAATAGGGACAATCCAGCCTGTAGAGGAAATCGGAAAAATTGCGAAAGAAAACCGGATATATTTCCACACGGATGCAGTGCAGGCAATAGGCCATGTCCCTATCGATGTCAAAAAAATGAATATCGACCTTCTCTCCCTTTCAGGGCACAAGTTCGAAGGCCCAAAGGGCTGCGGAGCTCTCTACATCCGAAAGGGAATAAGAATAGAGCCCCTTCTGCACGGCGGAGCCCAGGAAAGAAAGCGCAGGGCCGGAACCGAGAATGTACCTGCTATTGCGGGCCTCGGAAAAGCTATAGAGCTTGCAGCAGCCGAAACTGAAGAATCAAATAAAACCCTGCTGGAGTTGAGAGAGCGCCTTATCAAAGGGCTTCTGAAAATCCCGAAAACCCATCTCAACGGGCACCCCACACAGAGGCTTGCAAACAACGTAAATGTCACGTTCGAATACATAGAGGGCGAATCACTTCTGCTGCTACTGAATGCGAAAGGAGTTTTCGCATCTACGGGAAGCGCGTGTAACTCGACTTCTCTCGAACCCTCGCATGTGCTTATGGCCTGCGGAGTCCCGCACGAAATTGTTCACGGTTCACTCAGGCTCGGTCTTGGAAGGACGAGTTCCGAAAAAGATGTGGACAGGGTACTTGAGGTTGTGCCTGAGATCGTGCAAAAGCTGAGAAATATGTCCCCACTGACCCCGAAAGAGTACAGAACCCTTTGAAAGAAAGCAGAGCACGATACAGGTGGAAACTGAAATACATTTGAAAGACATTTGAAAGACATTTGAATAAAAACTCTGTCTTGGAAATCTGCTTTAGAATAATTTAAGAATTTAAAGATAGCATTGGAGGACAACTAATGGACTACAGCCTTAAAGTAATGGATCATTTTTCAAATCCCAGGAATATGGGAAGCATTGAAAACAGTGACGGAATAGGAGAGGTTGGAAACGCAAAGTGCGGAGACATAATGAAAATCTATCTCAGGGTTGAGGATAACCGGATTGCGGAAGTGAAGTTTCAGACTTTCGGATGCGGAGCTGCAATCGCGTCAAGCAGCATGGCAACTGAACTCATTAAAGGAAAAACCCTGGAAGAAGCCTGGAAACTTTCAAACAAAGCCGTTGCAGAGGCCCTTGACGGACTTCCTCCGATAAAAATGCACTGTTCAATGCTTGCAGAAGAAGCGATCCACGAGGCAATTAATGATTATCTCAGGAAAAAAGGGCTTGAGCCGTGGACAGAATAAGATTAATTCCGTGTTTCTCCGGCTAAAGTGAGATTAAAAAAGATTATTATGAAGATGAGATTAAAACAAGATTAAAACGAGATCAAAACAAGACTAAGACAAGGTCAAAACCAGATCAAAATGAGATTATCTGTCAAAATGAGATTATTATGGAAAACCAGTTACTTATAGAAGAAATAAAAAAACTTAAAGCCGAAAGGAATGCAGTAATCCTTTCCCACTTTTACACCAGACGCGAAATTCAGGAAGTTGCGGATTTTATCGGGGATTCCCTTTCCCTGTGCAAAGCCGCAGTTAACTCAAAAGCCGATGTCATAGTCTTTGCAGGCGTCCACTTCATGGCAGAATCGGCATCAATTATTTCTCCTGAAAAGACAGTTCTCTTGCCCGTACCCGATGCAGGCTGCCCTATGGCGGACATGGTCACTGCGGAATCACTGCGGGATGCAAAAGAGAAACATCCCGACGCCGCAGTCGTATGCTATGTGAACAGTTCGGCGGCCGTAAAAGCCGAATCCGATATCTGTTGCACATCGGCAAATGCGATAAATGTGGTAAATTCAATTGAAAGCCGGGAGATTCTTTTTATTCCGGACAGAAACCTGGGAGCTTTCGTATCCCTTCATACCGAAAAAAAGATACACCTCTGGCCCGGGTATTGCCATGTTCATGATAACATCAGTAATGAGAATATACAGGAATTACAAAAACTGCATCCTGATGCCGAATTTCTTGCACATCCCGAGTGCAGGCCTGAAGTCCTGAGTTTTGCAGACCGGATTCTCAGCACCTCAGGAATTGTAAGAGAGGTGGGAAGTTCAGGTTCCACGGAATTCATAATCGGAACCGAAAGGGAGATTGTTCGAAGCCTTAAAAGGGAATACCCGGACAAGAAATTTTATCCTGCTTCCGAAAAGGCTTTTTGCTACAATATGAAAAAAATCACCCTCGAAGCTATCCTGAACAGCCTGCAGAATATGGAATATGACATCCACGTTCCGGAACATATAAGGGTGAAAGCCAGAAAAGCCCTGGACCGGATGCTTGAGATTAGCGGAAATTGAAGTATGAGAAAGAGCTTCAGGCTCCTTTCCCTAAATTTTTCACGATTTTTTTCAGCAAAGACTTCTTTTCCACGGAAAACTTTTTTTCACGAAAGACTTTTTTCACGAAAAACTTTTTTCACGAAAGATTTCCCTCAATTCTCAAATTGTGTTTTATTTTTTATCACAGATAGTCTTATATATTAGCATCACGATTGTGATGATGCAGTCACAATTGTGAACATATGTAAAAAGAGTATGAGCGTCAGGATGGCAGAGTGGTGATGCTTCCGGCTGCAACCCGGAATTATGTGAGTTCGATTCTCACTCCTGACTTTAAGAAGATCGAAAAAAAGTCGAATAAAGAGACGCTGA
>CAZSVY010000259.1:0-9772 GCA_964610495.1 uncultured Methanosarcinales archaeon | reverse complement strand
CAGAATGGATAAGATTATTGGCAGGTCTGTAATCAGAGGAGAGATTGCGACCTTTATCCCTTCCCATTTGCCGTGCTGCAGAGTTTCGGAAATGGTTACAGCCAGCAGTGGGCCCGGAGATGTCCCTGCAGCGAGGCCGAGAAATGATCCTAGGGCTAAAAATTCAATAAGATCCAGCACCTGCAATACCTCATTTTTCCATATGTCAATTAAAGAATCATGTCAATTTAAAGAATCATGTCAATTTAAAGAATCTTTTTATACGTCAATTCAAAGGATCTGCTGTAAATGCCGAGTAATGTCGTATAAGCCGTAAATTCCGGATACGGTTAATTAGCTGTCTAATTTAAAGGTATATAATAATACGACAGCGATGTAGAATATACATTAATGCTATATATAATACTTTGATTTATACGGAATTTTAGGCTTCAGACCCGTATTTTCGGAAGAAAGGAGACGCTTACGTCTCAAGCTTCGAGAAAAGATAACAAGCCTTTTCAAAAAAGGCTTGAGCGAAAAAGACGCTTACGCCTCAAGCTTCGAGAAAAGTACTGTCCCGATTGCGCAGACAAGAACTGAGAGTAAACCTATTACTGCCAGGTCATTATAGACTCCAAATATGCTCATTCCGACAATGGCTCCCCTTAAGCCGTCCACCCCGTAGGTGAGGGGATCGATCCTGCTTATGAAATAAATTGGCGACGGCAGGTTTTCAAGGGGGAAGAGAGCGCCGGACAGGAAGAAGATGGGCATGATCAGGAAGTTCATGATGAGCTGGAAGCCGTGCATATCCTTCATTTTTGAGGCTATCGCAAGGCCGAGGCCTGTAAAGAAGATGGCTATCAGGAACATGAAAACCAGTCCGAGCCCAAGGCTTGCAAGGTTCGGAATCCTGAACCCGAGCAAATAGGTCAGGCTCAACACGATCAGGCCCTGGATCATGGCTATGGTTGCGCCTCCGAGGGTTTTTCCGATCATGATTTCTGTCCTTGAGATCGGAGCTACGAGTGTTTCTTTGAGAAAGCCGAACTGCCTGTCCCAGATGACCTCAAGCCCTGAAAAGACGGCAGTAAACAGAATCGACATGGAGACTATCCCTGGCGCAAGAAAGTCCATGTAATTTGCCCCTCCGCTTGCCCTGGTATACATGGGGCCGAATCCGAACCCGAATGCGATCATAAAGAGAAGGGGCTGCCCCAGAGAACCGATTAACCTGGCTTTGGAACGCCAGTAATGCTTGAGCTGCCTCAGCCAGAGAATATAGATAACCTCGATCAATGCCTGTTCCTCCTTCGCATGCCCCGGATCATTCTCATTTTATTTACAGGCTCGTTATTCTCATCCCGGATATCCCGGCCTGTCAGCTTAAGGAAAGCTTCTTCTAAGGATTCGGCATCCGTCCTTGCCTTTATCTCGTCAACTGTGCCGGATTCTATAATTCTCCCGTGGTCAATGATTGCGATCTGGTCCGCAATCGCTTCGGCTTCTTCCATATAATGTGTGGTTAGAAAAATTGTCATTCCTTTTTCCTGATTGAGGTTCTTGATATGGTCCCAGATAGACTTCCGGGTCTGGGGGTCAAGCCCTACCGTAGGTTCGTCGAGAAAAAGGATTTTCGGATAGTGGACGAGCGCCCGCGCAATCTCAAGCCTGCGCTTCATGCCGCCTGAGTATTTTTTAACATAATCTTCCCGTCTGTCCCAGAGCCCTACAATTTCCAGGGCTCTCCGTATTCTTTCAGCCCTTTCCTTTTTAGGTACTTTGTAAATGACGGCGTGATAGACAATATTCTCGTAAGCAGTCAGCTCGTCATCAAGGCTATGATCCTGGAAGACTATCCCGAAAGATGCACGGGCCCTGTCCTGTTCTTTAAGCGCATTGAAACCGTTAATGCTGATTTCCCCTGATGTCGGCTTCAGGACTGTTGTGAGCATTTTAATGGTTGTGGATTTGCCTGCCCCGTTTGGGCCAAGAAAAGCAAAGATCGAACCGGTCTCAACATTGAAGCTGATATCTTTTACAGCCGTTAAATCATCGAATTTCTTTGTGAGGGACTGGACTGAGAGTATATTTTGCATGGCTGGACCTTAAACTTTTTTTCAATAAGGAGAGGCTAAACAACAGAATTTCTTCTGTTTAATTTCTTCTGTCAGAAATCTCCCGGCCCCTGCCGGTTACGGGAGAATTCTGCGAGTGTTCTGCAGGAAAGAAGCATCTTTTTGAGGAATCTTCTATTATCCAGAGACGAATACAGCATCTATAAATTTTATTATATGCCACTTCTGAATTTATTGTGTAGCACGCTCAAATTCTATTGTATAGCATGTTTAAATTCTATTGTGCAGCACATATAAATTCCATTGTACGAGTCTTATAATTCTTTGTATAGATCCGTACTTTTTTACCTGAGCTTATGATTCTACTATGGAAATTACATTTCAATTATAAATAGTCTGCTATTTTTATACCCAATCTCCAAATGTGCTATTGCTTCTGAATATTTGCTATTCTTCTGGGCATTGTTTCGATTCTCATCGTTTCTATTCTATCTGTTAAATTAATCTATCCAGTTGATTCCTCTTCTCCTATTCATCCATTATAAGTATTTTTATTCCACTAAGTCTATCATGGGTCTTTTTTCCTTATTAAGTCTATATTTTGCCTTAAGTCTCTAGTTTGCCTTTTAAGTCTCTAGTTTGCCTTATTTCTTCCATTCAGTCTATTACCAGTCTCCTCTTATTCAGTTTGCTAATCAGTCTCTCAAATTAGTTTATCAAATTAGTTAATTAAATTAGTCTCTATCACTTTGACGCTTTCTTTACCTTTTGAATTATCTTTTAATGGATAAACAGAAACCCTGATTTTTCCACAGGGGGAAAGAACTTTAATCTTTGGGAAATATTTTATCGGATACATATAACTGGGCTGATCTCATATTCTGATTGAAAAGGCAGCTATATTGTGCCCCTGTAATCTTTACCCCCGGCCGCTATCAAAATTTTTCAATGTGCAGATTTACTTGATTTACAGGTTAACGCCTGCAAGTTCGTTTAATTCGAACTTGATTTTCATGTAACGTAGGTTTAATATTTTCATTTAACATAGGTTTAATTATAATTTAACTCAGATTTAATAATCATTTAAACGCACTTGACTTTAGTGGTCTTTAATTTTAATCCATTTCTTTAGTTGTAATTTACTGTAATCGCACTTATCTTAGTTGCAATCAATGCAACTCGCTAACCGCAGTTTAACTTCTTAATCATAATCGGGAGCAGTAATCAATGAAACGAAAGTGGCAACGGGACCTGGGACTTCAGGCACGAATGATTTTCACAATGTTTCTTCTGGCAGCAGTTTACCTTTTTTTCCTGGCATTTCTTTCGTACCAGGGAACCCAACCAGTGTTTATGCTGCTTTTTGTAGGCTCTTTCATGGCTATACAGTATTTTTACTCGGATAAACTGGTGCTCTGGTCAACCGGAGCGCATGTTGTTTCTGAAAGCGAAGCCCCGCAGCTGCATGGGATGATTACCAGGCTTTGCGCAATTGCTGACCTCCCGAAACCACAGGTGGCAATTGTCAGGTCCCAGGTTCCGAATGCTTTTGCAACAGGCCGGAGCCAGAACAAAGCTGTCGTTGCAGTTACGACAGGAATTCTGGATAAGCTCTCTCCAGCCGAACTTGAGGCCGTGCTTGCCCATGAACTCAGCCATGTTAAGAACAGGGATATGGCTGTCATGACGATTGCCAGTTTTATCTCAACCCTGGCTTTCTACTTTATGCGCTATAGCCTTTACTTCGGAGGTATGGGAGGAGGGGATAGGCGACGGGACGGCGGAGGCGTAGTGCTCATCTGGCTGGTCTCAATTGCAGTCTGGATTGTCAGCTTCATACTGATTCGCGCCCTTTCCCGCTACAGGGAATATGCTGCAGATAGGGGCGCAGCCGTTATTACCGGGCAGCCGTCGGTTCTTGCATCTGCCCTCATGAAAATAAGCGGGGTTATGGCCAGGATTCCGAGTGAAGATCTCAGGACAGTAGAAGGAATGAATGCCTTTTTCACGGTGCCTGCAATTTCAGGTTCTTCCATAATGGACCTCTTTTCCACTCACCCGTCCGTGGAAAAAAGAATAGCCAGGCTTGAAAAGATGCAGCAGGACATGACTTAAACGAGTCTGAATTAACAGGAAATCCACAGAATAAAATTCAAAATATGGGTTAAATAAGGAGAAATTAAATGGGTCTCCGGGATTTTATGGATGCGGTACTCGGGAGGAGCAGGCTTCCGAAAGCAAAAACTGACAAGCTCTTTGCAATCTCCACGGCCAGCATTACTCTGGAAAGCAACCTTGGCCTGAAACCGTCAGGAGTTGCAGGAATTTGCTTTAAGCCAATAGGTGCTTCAGCGTACGAATCTGCGCGAAAGGAGATTCAGGAACTTCTGGAATACAGTTCAAAGGAAACAAAAACCGAATTCAGGCTTGAAAAAGATGAGTTTAACTTTCTCTGGGCTATCTTTAAAGACCCGGATTTCGAAGATCTTGTTGCAAGCATTCACCTTGTAAGTGAGACCCTTGAAGGGCACGGCTTTGGGGAGCAGCTTCTCTGTGCCATTTACAGGTTTGACAGCGAACCCGAAGCCGGAAAGCCCGGCGGTGGAAAAGCAGTTTACTGGATTTACAATTTTAAGCAGGGAACTTATTACCCCTTTATTCCACTTTCCGGCAAGCAGAGGGACAACCCCTTCGAGTTCAGGTTAAGGGCGGAAATGGAGAGGGAAATGCCTGTTGAGAAAAATGTGGAAAAATGGTACCCTCTCTGGGGAATTCCATTCTAAAAGATCGCTGCGCCGATAAATCCAATTCTTTCTATAAACGGAATTCTTTCAACTTTTAATCGAGTTCATATCCTGGCATATCTCAATTCAGTTAATCTTAACCGAGTTCAAACTTAAATCCTCAGCTTTAAATTCTTCTATAAGCTCGTTTGAATATTCAGGCACCGAACCCGGTTTTGATGCCACATAAGTCCCAAGAATGCAGCCGATTGAAGCGGCTTTCGAGGCTTTGTATCCTGAGAGGCAGGTGTAAAGAAAACCTGCGGAAAAAGCATCTCCGGCTCCAACGGTATCTGCCACCTCGACAGGAGTGGTTTCCACCTCATCATAAACGCCCTTATGATAAACAGCCGCGCCTCTGGGCCCTTTTGTTATGCAGATTACGGATATACCCGAATATTTTTCCGTAAGGAACCGGCAGAAGGCTTCATAAGAGCAAAAAGGTTTGCAGGCGTTTGAAGTGCCAGAAAGCAGGCTGGAAAGTGTCTCAGCCTCTTCTTCGTTCATCTTTAAAATCGTGGTGTGTTCGAGGGAAGATAGTATCCATTCTTTTTTGTAGAATCCGGTCCTCAGGTTTATGTCATAGAAAAAATGTCTTGACTTTATTTCCGAAAACAGCCTTTCCAGAGTTTTCCGGTTTTCTTCCGTCCTCTGGGCAAGGGTTCCAAAGCAGAAAACATCCCATTCTTCCCCGGAAAGAGCCCTGAACTCCTTTTCGCCCGGCGTAATCGCATCCCAGGCAACGCCTTCGTTGATCGTAAAAACCGGAATTCCTTCAGCCTGCAGTTTGACAGTAACGGCTCCCGTCGGTCTTTTTTCGTCAATCAGGATGTGTGAGGTGTCAATTCCCATTGCTTCAGCTCTGGCAAGCAGGATCTCTCCAAGCTCGTCCCTTCCGACTGCCGTGATCACAGCCGGTTTTGCTCCCAGTTTTGCAAGATGGGCTGCAAGGTTCAGAGGGGCTCCTCCAAGGTGGGCTGAACCCTTGATAATATCAAAAAGTGCCTCTCCGAAGGTGAGGGCTTTAATCGGCTTTAGTCGTTCCTCTTTCACATTTCCACTCCATTTTACTTGTCCGTACTCAGGTTATATGTTTTCACTCTATATTCCGGTTTACTCTTAAATTCAGGTTTACCTTTTTTACATTCCGCGTTTGGAAGATTGAGAAGTCTGTACTGAGAGGGCAATGTAAATATAATATCTAGATATCTGTTTAGCGTCTGCATCTATTCAATTTTGGAAAAAAGGCTCTGTAGAGCATGCCTTTTACGCGCCGAAAAGCATAGATCGAAATAAATCTGGCTAAAAAGCCGGGTAAGTAAAAAATAGATTTAAAAAGTTATCTGACACTCGTGTCAGGCTGCATTACCCCGAATATGTTTTTTTCGGTATCGAGGCAATATGCATACCAGCCGACGCCGCGTATGGGCCTCTTTTCCATAGTCACTTTGCCGCCGTGCTTCTGTATTTTGCTCAGGTATTCATCGATGTTCGGGACGCCTATTGTGCAGATATAGGTACTTATCGGAGTGTCCGCTCCCGGTTCTCCTCCCTGCCTTTTCATCAGGCCGCCATCGATTCCCGGTATTTCTTGCTTGCCGGTTATTATGTTCCAGTATTCCATCGAACCTTCCGATCGCTCTATCTTCCAGCCGAATACTTCTTCATAGAACTTTTTTGCCCTTGCAACGTCTCCTGCAGATATCTCAAAATGGATTACTCTTGGCGTGATAACTACCCCCTGCTTCAGTTAGATGGTTTATATGGTACTATATATTAGTTTAAATTTTGTATTTTTCAGACATATAATTTCCTCAGCCCGGGAAGATAGAAAAAATCGGGCAATTTTCATGTAATCGGAAAATCCAGGTCGACTATGAGCTTTAACTGGAGGTCAAAAGCTTCTTTTTTGTCAGGGTATTGTCAAAAAGGACAGCTATATCGATATCACTCAGGCAGCTGGCTTCCCCCCAGGCGGTTGAACCGAACAGGTAAGCTACCGAAACTCGGTCTTCGCCGGAGAAAAATTCGTTAAGTTTTGTTTTAAGCTCTTTCAAGCTCATCTGTACAAATCCTGGCTGCATGTCATCAATCGCATGTGTTAATTGCTTCTAGTCACTCTCGTATCCTATGCTTACTTTCGGTTTATAACTTGCTTATTTTCGGCTTATAACTTATTTACTTAAGACGTTTTTAAACCTTTTTTTGCAAGTTTCTCCTTAATATTTTCAAAATAGGAAATTAATATCCTGTTAATAGGAATCAAATAATTTTTCAGGGCCAGTAATATACCTATCGAAACTGAAGCGGCAAGTAAAGAGCCAGCGATATCCATAGGAAAATGCAGCCCGGAATAAACTCTCGCAAGCCCGCTAACGCATGAAAGCATTAGAAATATCGCGCCAGTATGCCTCAAATCTTTAAATGTCAGAAGCATCAGTGAAATCGAAAACATTATAGTAGCATGGTCGGATGGGAACGAAGATTCAAAGGCATGCGCTATTAGCAGGGTTCCGGTGGGGATCATAAAAGGCCTCGGATGAAAATAGAATAGGGTGATAAGAATATTTATTCCGAGGCCCAGCAGGGCTGAGTATCCGGAAAACAATATCTCCTGCCGGTACCTGTTTCTTACAAACCATGTGTATGCAAGATAAGCACCAAAAATATAAATGATATATTTTGCTGCAAATATCATGGTACTGTCAAGAAGAGGGTTTCTTCCAGCCATACCATTGATGATATGAAATAATGTAAGGTTTGGGTCCGCAATCATAAAATCCACTCTGGAGCATACAAGTTTGACTTACATTATCTTTTACGATTAATTGACTTTTGGTTGTCTATTTTGCTGTCGATGTTTTAATACCTCTAAACGTGAGAAGTTTTCGCAAATTGTCAATTATTTTATTCGATTTGAAGCTTTAAACAGCCCGGATCAAAAGGGAAAGATAACTTTTTTAATTTAAGCTCTTATTTCAATTCTTTCTTAATACTAAATGTATATAAGTCTCATATCCTATACTGTATATATAGAAATTATAAATTATCAGACCGGATAAGGAACTAAAAAATATGTTATTGTTAGACATAACAACGTTTGACCCTGAAAGTACCATGGAGCTTTTTAAGCGATGGGAACAGGTGGAAAAAATGGGTTCTCCAAATGGGTTGAAGGTTATTAACCAGTGGTTTGATGCAGGCGGAGGGCGTGTGATTACTCTATTTGACGTAGAAACTGTCAAAGATTATATGACTTATAATTTGCCATTTGCCGATTTATGCCAGGTTGACGTGTTCCCTGTGATAGAGGCAGAAGATTTTAAAAAATTTGTAGCACACCAGATGGGAAAATTGAGCAGTCCGGACAGTTCTCCGTAAGATACGGATGCAGGTAAAGTTCCTGATTTTTTGTTCTTTGGTTGCTCAAATGGTAAAAAGGATGAATTTGATCATCCTTATGATGCTGAATTACTGGACAGTTCTTGCTAGATTAATTCTTCCGAGCCCTAACATACATCAACTTCAAACTGTCAGGTCTTGACTGGTATGATCAAATTAAACTGCATTTGCTCTTGAAATTATATTTGTTTTTAACGACTTTTTCCTTAGTTATTTTAAATATATTTGATTTCAACTGTACTTGCAACGAAAGCTACCCGTAACTTTCGCAACCTATTTTCATAAATTCCACTTAGATCCCTTAACCCGTTTTTCAGTCTTTTTTTCAGTCTTTTTTTGAGTCCTTTTTTTAGTCTTTTTTTCGGTCTTTTTTTCGGTCTTTTTCACTTATTTTCACTTATTTTCACTCGCTTCCGGGCTCATTTATGAGACATAGCAAGTTTAATTCCGATGAATGTGAAAATCCCGGCTTTTCCCCGGTTAATATACTTCCCGATCCCTGGTTTCCGTATTATTTTCTCGCCGATGGTTCCGGCAAAGACCGAGATTGCGGAAAAGATAAGCCAGGCCTGAACCATGAAAATTATTCCCAGAAATATCATCTGCACCGGGACATTTCCTGAATCTATATTTCACGAACTGGGGCAGGAAGGCAAGGAAAAAGAGGGCAACTTTAGGGTTTAAAACATTCATAAAGATCCCGCGCCTGTAAAGCGCAGAGGCATCGGCTTCCCGGACAGGGGCAAAAGATATCAGTTCTTCGCTTTCTTTTAAGGCATGCCAGGCAAGGTAGAGCAGATAGGCTGCACCTGCGTATTTTACGATTTCAAAAGCAAGAGCGGATTTATACACCAGGGCGGAAATTCCGAGTGCGGCTGCGGTAGTATGGAAAAGTACGCCCGTACAGAGACCGGATGCGGTTGCAACTCCTGCTTTCCTGCCCTGCGAAATGCTCTGGGTTAGTACGAATAAAATATCAGGGCCAGGAAGAAGTGTAAGCGTCGCAGAGGCTACAATAAAATAGATTAACTGCGATTGTTCTATCAAGTTTCTCACTTTTCCTTTTTAAATAGCTGGAATAAAAATATTTAACTTACAATACAGAATGGATTTGAGGCCAGTTTACAAACGCAGATATATTTAAACTTTAATCTCCATAACTAGTTCTACTTAGATCTCATTCCTGAGTAGACTGTAAAATCTTTCCTTTGCCTCTCTTTCAATCCACGGCATGTGCCCGCATTTTTCCAGCAAAATGAACCTGAAATCCTTCAGGACCCTGAAAAGAGGTTCTTTAACGCCTTCAAAAGGATGCGGATCGTAATCGCCATGAATTGCAACTACCTGGCAGCAGATTTCTTTTCCGAGTTCAAGCAGTTTTCCGCAGCTTCTCAGTTCACTGGCTTCTTCCCACACACCTTTGAAACTCTCATAGCTGCATTCAAGTAGCTCGTCTTTATACGGAAGGGGATCATAAGTATCGGCTTTCGAGATTAACTTCCCAAAGCTGCAAAGGGCCTCGTTCTT
>CAZSVY010000258.1:0-15943 GCA_964610495.1 uncultured Methanosarcinales archaeon | reverse complement strand
CAGGATAGGAGGATAGAAGATACAGAAAGAGGGCAGAAGAAACAGAATAGATTGTGAAGGGATTAAAAGAAGATGAAAGAAGACAGAAAGTAAAGTTTTGATCTTAAACACCCGAACCAGGAAGAGATTATCCTGAAGCTTAGGTACAAACTGTTCCAGTTGGATAAGGACAACAGAAGAGTAAATAAAAATATATAGTAAGTGTGACAGAATAACAGTGTCCATTAAATAAGGAAGTTGAACGGATAATATTTCATAAAAAGTAATATTAAACTGATGAAAACAGAATGGAAAAAGATTTTCCTGACTGGTCAGATAGACGGGATTAAGGCCAAACCATAAGGCTGACAGGGCCTTATCCATAAAGTGGAATTACATAGAAAATATTTTTTCTCTTTATATGCAGTTTCGAAATACCAGGGTCAGTTGGAACTGCCTAACGATTTCAAGCTAATGATCTGATATAACTTCATAGTGCGGGGAGCTATAAAGATAGAATACAGAAAGAACGAGGGTCTAAAAAAATGGAGAGGGTTTCGACAGGTATAGGGGAGCTGGACAGGAAGCTGAGTGGGGGTTATCCTGTAAATAAAGTAACACTTATAACAGGTATAGCAGGGAGTGGGAAAACAATCTTCGGGATCCATTTCATTTATAAAAATTGTCTTGAAGGCAAGAAATGCATGATAATCGCAACTGAGGAAACTCCTGAGGATATTCTCTACCAGGCAAGCCTGCTGGGGCGCGACCTTACACCATACTATGAGAGCGGACAGCTCCTTATAGAAAAAGTCTTTGAGAACCGTTCGCAGATGATAGGTCAGACCAGATACGGATTCAAGCCTGAAAGTCTGGATATCGAAATTCCCAGTCTTATAGAATTAATACAGGAGGGAACGGAATGCCTCGTTATAGATAACATAGGCACCTTTGCTCTCAGAATCTCTATAAAGAAGTTGAGAGATCAGTTTGACGCGTTGAATTACCTGGTGAGTAAAAGAGGCTGTACTGCTCTTTTAATTATGGACGAGTCTGCACACAATATAACCCACCAGCTCGCTGAATATTCGGTTTACGGGACTATCCGCCTGCTTGTAAGAGAAAATTCTTATCTTGGAAAAATGGAGCGTTACCTGAGCATACCAAAAATGCGCAGCACTCCGATTTCTCCTGAAATGTCTATTTTTGAAATCACATCCGAAGGAATTAAAATTCATGAGTCTGGGGGAGGAAACCTTGCAGAATAAAAAAAGCAGACCAAAAATCCTCATTGTCGACGATATGCCTGAGAATGTAGAGCTTATGGAAGCTTACCTTTCAATGGAACCCTATGAAGTTATTACTGCCAGTAGCGGAAAAGAGGCTATCCATAAATTAAAGGAAGAGAAGTTCGATATGATCCTCCTGGATGTTATGATGCCTGAGATCAGCGGCTATGATGTCTGCAAAATTGTCAAAAGCGATCCCGACACTCAGTTCATCCCGGTTTTGATGCTTACGGCTCTTTCCGAACTTGAAGACCGGATAAAGGGAATTGAAGCCGGCGCTGATGACTTTCTTACAAAACCCATAAACAGGCTTGAGCTCAAGACCAGAGTGAAGTCTCTACTCAGGGTAAAATGCCTGCATGACCGGCTGGTGGCTGACCGTGACAGCCTGGAGATAAAAAACCGGATACAGAATATCCTTACCGCAATCATTCCCACTTTGCTCCAGGTTGTTTCCAATGAGGAAAAGAAAGTCATAATTAACCAGATGACAGGCATGGTCGAAAAAACGCTGCTTGATCTATACCACCTTGAAAACAGGAAGATGGATTTCGCTTATGCAGGCGAGATCTGTGCCGAAATCATGAACCAGCTGGGTGGAAGTTTTTCTTCTGAAAGGGGTCAAGGAGAAAGTTCCTGGATAGTAAGGGGGACAAAATGCCCCTGGAGGGGAGAAGAAGCCCGCAAAAATCCTATTTTGTGCACTTTGACCAGGAAAATTCTCTCAAATGTAACTTTGAAAGTGGATTCTGATTTCAGTGTTGAAGCGCTAAAGACTATAGGGAACAGGAATGATTGCTGTGAATTCCTTATAAAGGGAGGGTAAGACCTAGCTTTTACTTAGGCGCCTGAAACCTGCCTTTTCTAGAAGCATCAGGTTAGAAAACGGCCAGATTCCTAAAGAAGGCCATTTCAAGCCTTTAATAGACGTTCGTGCTTCCTCTATTACTTTGTTTATTTCCTCCCGCCTTAACTAATTCGTGCTTCTAATAAACGTTCATGCTTATTAACAGTTCATTTTATGCCTGTTAGTAGTTAATTTATGCTTGTCAATAGTTCATTTTATGCCGTTAATAATTCATTTCATGCTTTTAATTATTCTCATACCTTCAGGGGTAATATCAAATAGAGAATACTTGACAGGGACAGCTTTATCCCTCATTTTTTCAATGTAAAGATATTTTTTTGTCTTTCCAGAGCTGAAATTCTCCTGTGAGGTGAGCCGGATCAGCCCGAAAACCATATAGCCGGTAAGCCTGTGGGTAAGGTTGTAAGAATCCTCATCCATGACGAAAAGGCTTGTGCATCCATTCTTTAGAAGTATAATGCTTATAGAACTGAATTCATCGGCAAACTCTCTTATATCGTGACTTATAGCCATTACCCCTATATTGTCAATGACCATGACATCAACTTCCGAAGATATGGAACTGAGATACTCGATTATATCCGTGTCCACAGCACAGAGCCCTTTCCCGAATTTGGAAGCGCTTTTGATTTTGTTCATTTTATCTTCAAAGATATTCTTGATACTGAGCTGTCCACTCTCCAGAAAAGGCTTGAGATTAAGGTTGAGGCTTCGGGACTGGCTGAGGATATCTTCCGTAAGTTCCCTTGTAAGGATCAGTATGCATTTCTTGCCTTCCTTACAGCTCCTGTACAGGAAATGAATGCTGAGAATAGTTTTCCCGGCACCCGGAGGGCCCGTAACCAGAATACTTTTTCCTTTAGGGTAGCCTCCATCCATCAGCGTATCCAACCCTTCTATTCCTGTAGACAAACTCTCCATATTATCACATCTTAAACGCAGATAAGTTTCTGATTTATTATGATATGTCTTAAGTGATATACTCTTCCCCAAATAGTTAAATAAGTTTTAAAATGGAGTTAGTAAGCTTTAAACAAGAGCTAAATAAGCTTTACAAAGAGCTAAATAAATTTTAAAAACAAAATTAAATAAGTTTTAAGTAAAGAGTTAAACAAATTTTAAAAATAGATCCCCTTAATTAGCGTACCTTTCCTTAAACTCTGAAATCTGCTTGCTGCTTCCCACAACTGCAACGATATCTCCTGCCCTTATTGTTGTCTGCTTTTTAATTGCCATTATGACGAGTTTTCCGCGTTCAATGCCTATTATAGTACACCCGATCTGTCCTTCGAGATCAAGTTCTTCTACTGACCTACCATCAAGGAAAGAACCCCTGTCAACGCGGTATTTTTCGATTTCTATGCCCTCGTAGAGCATTATATCCTCATCGATTCTACAGCTTTTTCCCATGCAGTTTGCAGTCATTTTGGCAAGCATCTGGCCAGCTACTATGGAAAGAGAACCTACGTAATCCGCTCCTGCCTTGTAGATCTTGTCAATGGATTTTACGGAGTTTGCCCTTGCCACAATGGTAAGTTCCGGATTCAGGCTCCTGGAGATAAGAGTTGCGAAAATAACATTGGTATCATCATTAAGAGCCACAAATTCAAAAGAAGCTGTTTTTACTCCGGCTGCAAGCAATACGTCTTCATCCGCTCCATTCCCAACCAGATGCTCGAAGTCAACATTCTCAAAAACCTTATCATTAGAATCCACAACTACAAAACGAAAAGGGCTTCCAGAGAGTATATCTACTATGCTTTTTCCGACATCTCCATATCCCAGTACGACCAGATGTCCTTTTGACTCCATTTTTGACCCCGAATCCTCTGAATTGTACTTATCAAATTCAGTTCAAGTTTTTATTCCTTATTCCTGAATTTTACCTTTTTCTACTCGTTCATACAGATAAAATTTATTGTATATATCAAATTATCGGATTAGTCTGTTAATTTCCTTCAGTCTTGAATACTGAATTAATATGTCAATTTCTTTAGTTTTGAACACCGGATTAGTGTGTAAGTTTCTTCAGTTTTGAAAGTTCCTCACGGGTTCCTACAGCCAGCAAAACAGAGTTCTCCCGGACAATATCTTCTTCTTTGGGATCAAAGGACAGGGTCCCGCTTTTCCAGGTTCCTACAATCTTTGCACCCGTGAGCTGCTGGTTGGAAATTTCCTTAAGCGTCTTGCCTATAAGAGGGCTTTTCAGGTAAACAGGAAACTCAACAATATGGATCCCTTCAAAAACTTCAGTCGCCCCCGTAACCCGGCTTACAAGCCTGTCCATTGCCTTTTTTCCGATAAACTGCCCGAACATCGATTTGGGAGAGACAACCGTATCAGCTCCTGCATATTTGAGGTATTTTGAGTTCGATCGATCCTCAACAATGGCAATAATGTTTATATGCTGAAATTCCCTGGCCGTCAAAACAATATTCGCGTTTCTTTCATCGGATTTATTTGCAATAAGCAGTTTGGCTTTCTCTATACCAGCGTTCTTAAGGGTTTGCTTATCACTCGGAGATCCGAAAATGCAGGGAATGTTTTTGTAAACAAGTTCCCTGATGAGTTCTTCTTCGTCTTCTACTACTACGAAGAGCATATCCTGTTCGGTCAATCCGTCTATAAGGGTCTCAACCAGTTGATTGTACCCACAGATAATTATGTGATCTTTCATGCCTGAAGAGACCTTTCTTGGCAGCCTGAACTTGATAACCCTGTCCATCCAGGGAGTAACAACATAAGTTACAAGAAAACCCGAAATCAAAATTATGCCCAGAACCTGTATGATTATAGTAAAAAGCCTTCCTGCCAGGGAAGTAAAGACCACGTCGCCGTACCCCACCGTTGCAACGGTGGTTGTGGCCCAGTAGATAGCGGTAATAAGATTTGCATTTTCGGGCTGGTTCTCAAGGATCATGAGATACTCGAAAGTCAGGACGTATATAACAAACAGGAGCATACCCGCTATTTTATAAGCAATATGGGGATGCCTGTGGAGTGCCTTCCGAACCCCTGTTATGAAACCGACTCTCTTTCTCCTTGAAGTAAACATTTTTGAAGTCCTGCCTGAGTTTTCCTGATAAAGATTAAACTGAAACGTCTTATAGCTATTACTGATAGATCTATATATCTCCAGTTTAACAGAATAATTTAATGGAAAAATAGTTTTACGCAGGATGATTTTTTACAAAACAATTTCTATAGACCGATTTCTACAGAATAATTGTATCCAGAACAATTTCCTCGGGGTTAAACGTAGGGAAATAAGGAATTAAAGATAAAGATAAAAATAAAAAGGGGAGAGAAATTGAGGAAACGGGCCTTAATAAAAAACCGGAAAAGGAAGTAAACCCGAAGCCTTATGGATTTTGTGAAGGCCAGGGTTTAGTCGGGAATTTCGATATCATTCAAATCCATTGTCCTATGAAAGGCCCGAATATCATGAAGATAAACGAGAACAGGATCAACATCGAAAAGCTCGCTGTGATCGAATTCGAGATTTTTTCCGAGACTGAGTCGTTCCTTGTAAGCCGGTATATAAAGGAATAGGTATAATCCTTAAATACATGCCCTCCGTCCAGAGGCACGGCAGGTAAGCAGTTGAACAGTCCGACATAAAAGTTCAGCCAGCCAACCCAGAGCAGGGTATTTGCAATCCAGAAAATCCCTATTCCCAGAGGTTCTGCCCAGCCCACGGGCTGATAAAACTGCATGATGGTACCTGAGAAGCCCCGGAATCCCTCACCTGCAAATCCGTAGATAGGAAGTCCGAAAAGAATAATCCAGCCTGCAGGCACGGTTAGCAGGGATGGAATTTGTTTGAGGGCGTCAAGATACACTTTTGCCTGCGGCATCCATATGGAGACCCCGAGCATAGGGAATTCCGCAACTCCGTTATTCCCATAAATAACTCCGAGGAAACCTCGATCATTTTCCGGAGAATTGGAAGACAGCTGCACATCGAAAACTACAGTGCCGTTTTCAGTAAGGTTGCCTGCATAGTTTTCAGGAGGGAGCAGCTCTACCTCCACGGTCTGGTTTGCCTGAGTGGTTTCCATAAAGCTTACGAAAGTTGCAATGTTCTGCATTTCCGTATTATTGATCCTGACCATTGTCATTCCGGTTTCAATTCCTGCAGTATCTGCAGGACTCTCCGGAACAACCCCTCCTACAAGCACTCCGCCAATATAGTCTGGAGGGACTGAAGCAACCTTTAAATCATGCATGGAGACAGTATCATTTTTTTCAGCATAGATACGGACAGTGTCTCCGGGTCCGGTTGTTTCGAGATAGGTTAACAGATCTACGGCTGTTGTGATATCCGTATCATTAATCTGTGTTATTATCATACCTTCCTCGAGCCCTGCGAGGTCAGCCGGAGAACTTTCATTTACGTTTAAGACCATGGCATCACTTAAGGGTGCAATTGCCCCGAGTACAGGTCCGAAGAAGAGCAGGAGAGCGATAAAAGCCACGCTGAAATTGGCCATAACGCCTGCTGCAAGAATCCGGGCTCTCTGAGTCCTCGTGGCACCTATTACAGGGCCGGAATCCGGCTCTTTGAGCTTTGATTCCTCAGGCCTTAACCCCTCAGTGTCTCGCCCTATTTTCTCTCCCTTTTCCCATTCCTCGATTTCCTCAATCGTGGCTGTTAGAGGAAGTTCTCTTTCCGTTTTTTCCTTCGTCCCGAAAAGCTGTTCATCGTCAGGCTCTGCAAAACCTCCGACAGGAACCAGAGCAAACAGGATGCCCATTGATTTGACCCTGATGCCTTCAACCCTGCAGAGGATCGCATGCGAGAATTCGTGCACGACAAGCGTGACTATGAGCGCAATAACTCCCCAGGTAAAAGGAATGAATTCGTTTACTCCCGGGATAAGCAGGATATTTCTCGGAGCATTGTATTTTCCCGGCTCCGGTACGTTTCCGTTAAGGAAAGAAGTATACAGCGCAAGGTCCGAGAGAGCTATGACCAGGAACATTGCAATCATGCCTGCAAACATCAGCAGGATCCCGAGATTTGCAAAGCTCCTCCAGTAAAGCTTCGGGCGGGCCAGAACATCCAGCAGTTTAAGCCCTTTCGTTGTTCTGATCATGAGGATGGGAAGCGGCCCGAATGTGCTTATGTTATACTTCTCCAGAATCCCCTTTCTATCAAGAAAGGAGATAAGGAACCAGTACAGTAAAAAAATACCCAGTACAATGCTTGTGCCACTCAAGGAAATTCTCCGAAACTATTAAGCTTAACCGATTGTGAATTAAGCTTGACCGATTGTGAATTAAGCTCAACCAGTTATGAATTAAGCTTAGACAATTACTGATTAAGTTGAGTCAGTTATAAATTAAGCTTAGCCTCTTATTGATTTAGCTGAACCGGTTATGAATTAAGCTAAATGAATGTGAATTTTGAATTAGGCTGTAAGTCTATAGCTGTTGAGAGCATATACCTGTAAATTTTAATATTGTTGATATAAAACTCTGCGTCTGCGCCAATTAATTCTTCATGTTGAGCTTTAGTACTCCATATGATATAAAAATGTTATAGTATGCCTTACTATTTTAAATCGATACATATTGCCATTCCTTTTTCAAAAGGCTCCTATCTGGAAAAAGGTACAGAGTAATACATAGTAATACATCATAATTATATAAAAACGTATATGGAAATTTATATAAAACGGTTATACAAACTTATGTGAAATGGTTGTAGAAGCTTATGTGAAATGGTTGTGGAAGCATGAAACGGCCGCCCTGAAAGCCAATTCTATGGTTAAAGGCGATAATTTCAGGACCAGAGGCGATAAATTCTGTGGCCAAAGGCGGTAGATACCATGGCCAGAGGCGATAGATACTAGTCACATAGAAATAATGTGCTTTACATTAATATTGTTCGCGATATCAGGTTTCCGTGAGGTTTCTGCTCATGCTTGGAATTGTATATATTACTGCCGGAAATATGGAGAATGCATCGCAGATCGCAAGAGAACTGGTTTCCAGGAGGCTTGCAGCCTGCGTGAATATGTTTCCCGTCTCTTCGGTCTACCGATGGAATGAAAAGCTCGAAGAAGACAACGAGATTGCTATGTTTGTAAAAACTGATTCTTCACGCTTTGAAGAAATCACAAGACTTGTAAAGTCATTGCACACGTATGAAATGCCTGCAATAGAATTCTGGGGAATTGAAGGAGAAAGAGAGTACCTTGACTGGGTTCATGTTAATAGTTCAGGAGAGGGGGCCTGAAAATCAGGCAGGACTTAAAGTGTTAAGCAGGAGAGCTTGAAACGGAAAAACTTAAAGCTGAAAAATCTGAACTGAAAATCCTGAGGTCAAAATTCTGAGCCGAAAAGATAATTAAAAACTTAATAATATTTCAATATCTCCCGAATTTAAATTTTTATAGGATAGATTATTACTTACAAAATTAACTTAACTTCAGGATAGCTTACTTACAGGATTAGCTTTATATGCTAGTTCTATCGTTACCTTATTGGATTCCGGAAAAAGCGGAGTAACTAAGCGGTCAACAATGGTAGATCCAAGATAATCAGGAAGACCAGATACTATTTAGACAAAACAGATAACTCGACAACATGCGGGAGTAACCAAGCGGTCAACGGTGGTAGACTCAAGATCTATTCGCGCAGGCGTTCAGGGGTTCGAATCCCTTCTCCCGCACTAAACTTATTAAAAATTCCTTATCTTTTTTAAGTTTTATCTTTGCTCGGTATACAATTCTATATCGATCACTGCCAGCATAAGCAAAAAATCATTTTTTAGATATAAATTTAGAAAACATCGGGAAATTGTTTTCGATCATTGGTGAGAGAATTGCGCTAAGCAACACTTTTTTGTAGGCTAACTTGATATCATTTCTGGTTAGAAGATTGAAAGCCAAACTTCTATCACCAGCTTCTATATTGTTTTTTGCTGTGTACATCTCAACGTGTTTTATATATTCTTCTAAATCCGTTATAACTTCAGGCGGCACTCCACCAAGCCTTAGAACCTCTTTTCACGTTTTTACAAAAGGATGAATTTCTACAGGCTTTTTTCTGTGTGAAGCACTATTGACAACGTTTTGATAATAAATGGCGCATACCTCACTGCTGTATGCAATAGGATATTTCAGGGCAATTCTACCCCACATATCAACATCTTCGCCCCACCAGAAGCCAGTCTGAAATCCTCCAATTTCTGAAAAAACCTTTTTAGGAACTGTTACTGAACATGTACTGAATAATTCACGCTCTGATGCATCTTTTTCAGGCATGCTTTAAAATAATTTAATAGTAATCCTTCATCTGGAATAAGCTTCCTTAATTCTTCATCTTTATCCATTAATACATTATCAATAAATTCGGTTTTCAGTGACGTTACATACATGCTCGGGTTCTATTTTAAGCACTGGTCTTCACTTAATTTCTTATTCTCACCGAATTTCCTATCTCTCATCGTAATTTCTCAGCCGATGGCTTTTTTGTTATATAGCGGTACGCCGCGCAAAGAGTTATTCTTGACAGACTCCAAACCATTGAAGTTGAAAATTCTGGACAGCCCTGGAAAATAATTGAATTCTAGAAATAAAAACAGTGTGTTTAAAAAGAAAAAATTGGCTAAAAAGCCCCCTCCTGATAAGAGAATCAGATGCATGCACTAAAATTCAGGCTGTCAGGGTCAATATCCTTTTGAGTTTTAACGGCACATTCGGTGCAGAGTTTTTGCCCTTTGATTGTTATTAAACTCTCAACTTCTTTTCCGCAGCTTTCACATTTTCCCATGTTATTTCACCCTTAAGTAAGATTTGAGTTCAGATCTGAAAAGATGCCTTCACGGTATAATTTAATTCCGTAAAGAAATAATTTTGCCGCCAAAAGAAATGGTAAAAGTAGGGTTCAGGAGCGGGATCTCACAGGAGAAAAGTCGGAGGAGAAAAGTAGGGTTCAGGAGAGGAATCTCACAGGAGATATGAGAATAACTATCGGCAAAAAATCTTTAAAACGGGAATCTGAGACCCGAATTACCCGTAAGCTTCGGTAAAAATCGGCAGGGAGATTCACTTTCTATGTTTCAGTTCCGATAATCAGGGAGGCTTACGGCCTCTTCAGGCACATGTTTTTCCTTACCTTTTTTCTTATCTTTTTTCTCCAGGGCACAGGCTCTGCTAACTTCCGCATATCCACTTGAGAAGAATAGCCGGGTCTGCCCTGAAGGCCTCTTTTTTCTGTTTATCCGGCATGAGGCTTTTGAGGAACGGATTCGCAGGTGGAAATCGTTTCTGACACTTTTCTGACACTTCTGACAGAGGCCCAAAAAGAGATCAGGCCATCGCATTTCTCGTTTTCGGCTTCAGGATACGGCCAGAAATCAGAGGGAAAGGTCCGGGAGATCTCGGGTTATACCAGCAACAAGCCGATTAGCAAAACCAGCACGAACATCAAGCCGTACGTGCCAACTATCATCCTGTTTTGCTGCATAAGGAACCTTCCGTATTACGTCCTGATATCTCCGATAGTTGAGAATTATCCTTTCAACTAACCGGAATCCACTATCCTATATATGTTGGGAAGAAATAAAAAGTTTTCTATTACGTTTCAACATATTTAGAATAAATTTTTAACACAGTAATTTATAAGAAAGCAAGAAAATCGGCAGGTTTTTCAGCTTTGCGGGGTCGAAATAATTTTTCCTGAAACAATTCTTTTCAATATTTTTCATTAGAAATTGCCCCTCAAACGTAAAGAAAATGAAAATTTCGTTATCGAGGTGGTAAAAAAGTTTATACTTTTCTTCTGCCGACATTCAGGAAAAGCGCGGAGAAAACCAGGGGAACCCTGAACTCTTTTGGATTCAGAGAGAATTAAAATAACTGATAGGAACCGCAAAGAAAATACCCGGTTCCATAGACACAATGCTTTTGCATCTTCGCTTCACGGGAAGCCCTGTATATCCTGGGGGAAAACTTTCCATCCTTTCGAAAGCCAAATCGACGCTCCCTGCGGAATCCGCAATAAAGCAGGATCAGACCCAGAACATGCCGATAAGCATCAACAAAGTAAACAGTACACTGAAAGTACCGATTATCACTTTGTTTTGCTGCATCATCTTGTTTTGCTGTATCATTTCAATCTGTTGCATACGAACCTTCCAGGCAATGTTTTAGATAGCTATTTATTAAATTGTCCTACAAACCGGAATCCACTTTCCTAGTACGTGAGTTGAGAATAAAAACGTTTCGATTTACATTAGAGAAAGGGTTTCTTTCAATGCAGTCTTATATATTTTACAGGAATGCCTTGCCGTCTCTCGCAAACCTGTTCCGGAGGCTTCTGGCCCGATTTGCTGCTGCATTGCAATACCAGATTATATAAACCGGGGATGCATACTTTCTAAAAACAGGAATCTGAGGGGGAAAATAATGGCAAAAAGATTAAAGGTTGCTAACCCGGCCCGCTGCATAGGCTGTTACTCCTGTATGATGGCCTGCGCAAGGACCTGGTACGATACCATATCTTTGAAAAACAGCCGAATTGATATCCAGACTCGCGGCGGGATCGAAACTCCTTATGTTCAAATCGTCTGCCATGCCTGCATAGACCCTCCGTGCATGAGGGCCTGCCCGCTTGGCGCGCTGTCCAAACGGAAAGGGGGAGGAGTAAACCTCAATAAAGAGATCTGCGACGGCTGCGGAAACTGCATAGAAGCCTGCTTAATGGGAGCTATCCATCTGGATGCGGAAAAAAAAGCCGTAATCTGCAAGCACTGTGGGGTCTGCCCGAAGTTCTGTCCCCATGACGTGCTGGAAATGATTGAAGTCGAGGACAGCGGGGAAGTAAAAATTACTGATACGGGCCCGGCTCCGGATACAAGCCCGGTTAGCCCTACTGCATCCCATAAAGACCTTTACGGGGGAGAAGAACCCGGGGAGGAAAAATGACAACCGAGCAATACGCTATTGAGGGGCTTAAAAACGTACTCTATATCGACCTGAGCAGCCAGAGCTACCACATTGAGGAAAGGCCAGACCTTTATGAAAAATATCTGGGAGGCGTGGGAGTCGCCACAAACCTCATGCTCGAAGAGTATAAAGAAGGTACAGGGCCGCTTGACCCGGAAATGCCTGTCATCCTCAGCACAGGACCTCTTTCGGGTGTGTATCCGACCTGTACCAAAGCTGTTGCACTTTTTCGTTCCCCTCTTAACGGAGAATTGGGAGAATCCTACGCAGGCGGCCATCTCGCCATGTCCATGCGATATTCGGAGTACGAAACAATTGTTATCAAGGGAGCTTCCCGATACCCTGTGTATGTGGCAATCCACGACGACAAAGTTACTTTCAGGGACGCATCTTCCATATGGCACCTTTCTTCAGCAATTGATGTGGGGAAAATCCTGCGTGAGGTAGAGCCCGGTGCCGGCAGGCGCAGTATTATCCGGATAGGGCCTGCGGGAGAAATAGGGGTCACATATGCCGATGTTAATGTCGATACCTACCGCCATTTCGGACGCCTTGGGCTTGGAGCGGTCTTTGGAGCAAAGAAACTTAAAGCTGTGCTCATTTCCGGAAACCGGGAGCTAAAAAGCCCTGAGCACAGTGCCTACCGAAAGACCTGCAATCTGCTTTACGACCTAATTGTGAAAACCGGACTCACTGAGAAATACCATGACCTGGGCACAAGCGAAAACGTCCTGGTGCTGAACGAACTTAAAGGCCTGCCTACCCGAAACCTGCAGGCAGCTTTTTTCGAGGGAGCTGAAACGATATCAGGGGAGCTTTTTGCCGAAAAGTATCTTCTCAGGCGGGTTTCCTGTGCAGGCTGCCCAATCGGGTGTATCCATGTGGCCATGCTAAAGCGGGCCTTCTCAAAAGCCCATGAATACGAAGCGCTGAATATTTCCTACGATTTTGAATTAATCTATGCCCTGGGCTCGAACCTGGGAGTGGCCGATCCCGAAGCCGTGCTCGAGCTTATTGACGCCTGTGAAAAGGCAGGGGTCGACATAATCAGCATGGGAGTCGTACTCGCCTGGGCCACGGAAATGCAGCAGCGAGGAAAAATTTCCACGAAAGAGACTCTGGGGCTCGAACTCGCCTGGGGAGATAAAGCTGCGTATCTCAGGGCAATAGACCTTGTAGTCCAGGCCCCAAACGATTTTTACACAGCTCTCGGGAAGGGCGTAGTCTATGCCTCAAAAAAGTACGGGGGAGAAGAGTTTGCAGTCCAGCTCGGAGGCCTGGAAATTCCGGGCTACCATACAGGGCTTGGAAACATCGTCGGACTTGCTGTGGGCTTCAGGCATTCCCATCTTGACAATGCAGGGTATGCTGCAGACCAGGCCGCGTTCAACCACCCGCTTTCGGATGAGGAAATTGTCGAACATATAATTGAGGAGGAAGACCGCAGAAGTATCCTTAACTGTCTGGTCCCCTGTCTCTTTGGCAGGAACGTCTACACCTACGAAAACATTCTTCTGGCGCTTAAGTCTATAGGGATAGACCGGACCGAAGAAGAATTGAAGGAGTTAGGCAAGGAGATTTTCAGGAAAAAGTATGAACTGAAAACAAAATTCGGTTTCAAATTCGAAAATCTTACTCTCCCGAAAAGGTTTTTTGAAACGCCCTCGACCACAGGGATGATCGAGGAAGAAAGGGTCAGGCGGGCAATAGAGATGTACAGGGAAAATAGGGGGATTTGAGTTAAGAAACCCCCTGAAGGCGGATTTTCGGTAGCATTGATTGATAGATGCTTCGGCAGAGAAGGTATAGAAGTATTACGAACAGAGATCAAATATTAAGAACAGAGATCAAATATTAAGAACAGAGCCCAATATCGAGAACAGAACTCAAATATTGGACCTCTCGGACACCGTAAGCTCGCTGTTTACCGAAACCTTTTCTTCTTTTTTGTCTTCAGGATTTTTTCCAGTCGTTGCAGTTGCTGCGCTTTTTCCTTTACTTTTTCCTCCAAGCAACCGGTCCATAACCTTGCAGGTTACAAGGTCCCCTGCTACATTTACTGCAGTCCTGCTCATGTCAAGAATCCTGTCCACTCCCATTATAAGCGCTATCCCGCTTGTTGGAATTCCGACACTGCCAAGGATCATGGCAAGGACAACAATTCCCACACCAGGGATTGAAGGAGTCCCTATGGAAGCTGCAACAGCCATGACCAGCACGATAAGCAGCTGGAAAGGCCCGAGATCTATCCCGAAGACATCAGCCAGAAAAACCGTTGCTACGCCCTGATAAAGAGCGGTCCCGTTCATATTCACGGTTGCACCGAGAGGGATTACGAACTGGGAAATCGAAGGCCTGACGCCCAGCTTTTCCTCTGCGGTTTTGAGAGTAAGGGGCATAACTGCAGCAGAACTTGAAGTCGAAAAGGCAAGGAGCAGGACATCGCGAGTAGCTTTTAAAAAGTTAAAGGGATTGTACCTGGCAACAAGAAAGACGATTAGCAGATTGAGGCACATCAGGAGCAGCAGGCTTCCAAGCACTGTGCCCACATATATGGCCATCCCCATAAGGGCATCTATCCCGAGTTTTATGGTGAACTTCGTAAGGAGCCCGAAAACGGCAATCGGGGCAAGCGACATACTCCATTTGACCACAGTCATGCAGATAGCCTGCACTGAATTCAGAAAGCTGACCATAGGAGTGGACTGGCTTTTTTCCAGGGAAACAAGGGCGACACCTATAATGATTGCAATAATGACAACCTGAAGCATCTCACCATTAACAATTGCGACGAGAGGGTTTGCAGGAAGGAGGCAGCCAACAAGCGAAGAGGGGAGAGTCAGAATGGAGGGGTCGAAACCCAGATCGGTAGTTACCGTCTGGACCTCTCCTCCAAGCGCACTTTCAATAAGGTCTCCGCTTATGAATTGCCCGGGCCGGATGTAGAGTGCCATCCCAAGCCCTATTGCCGTTGCAATTGCCGTAGTTACTACAAAATAAACCGCTGTAAAAAACCCTGTCTTTTTTAAGTCACTCATGCTCTGGCTTGAGGCTACCCCCAGGATAATCGATGCAAAAACAAGGGGTATAACAATCATCTTAAGGAGCCCGAGGAAAATATAGCCGGGCAGGGCAATCCATTCTCCTATGATTTCCGCATAAACGGGATCTACATAGCCTCCGAAAGGCCCCAGAAAAAGCCCGAAAAGCACCCCAAGCCCCATAGCTATCAGGATTTTCAGCCAGAGTTTCTTTTCAAGCAAATCATGAAGGTTGCGGCTCAGGCTTTTAAGGGAATCGTTACGCCTTAAATCCAGAGGATAATAGATATGTGTGATTCCCTCTGCAATTTCTTGCCGAAGCAGCCTAGTCTCCTCTGCGATTTCGTGGGCAAACTCCCTGGGGTCAGGAATATAATGGTTATTTTTGTCTTTCATGGGGGATCACAGGGAAAATTATAGGGAATTTCAGGTTATAGGGATTTAGAGTTATAGGGAATTTCAGGTTATAGGGATTTAGAGTTATAGGGAATTTAGAGTTGTAGGGAATTTAGAGTTGTAGGGAATTTAGAGTTGTAGGGAATTTCCAATTGTAACCAATGTCGAATTGTAGGAAATTTCAGGTTATAGTGCATTTCAGGTGTTAAGTTCTTTTTTAGAAATTTAGTTAATTGTATATTACTTACCCATTAAATTATATAAAAATTTAGGAAAAAATATTAAAATATTTAATCTGAACGCTCTCAAGAATTATAAAATTGTTTATAAAATATGATTTCAGACCAGATATAGGACTGTGGCAATTAACTTCTGTAGAAAAGAAATGAATACGGAGGTAGCAATAAGCTA
>CAZSVY010000257.1:0-7700 GCA_964610495.1 uncultured Methanosarcinales archaeon | reverse complement strand
ATACTTAGTAGTTAAGGGAATACTTAGTAGTTAAGAGAATACTTAGTAGTTAAGAGAATACTTAGTAGTTAAGAGAATACTTAGTAGTTAAGAGAATACTTAGTAGTATAGGAGTATCACATGTTTCCAGATGTCAGGTTGAGAAGGTTGAGAAAGGGGAAGATTAGGAACCTTGTACGTGAGACCACGTTATCCCTGGATGACCTGGTTCAACCCATTTTTGTGGATGAGAATATCGATTCCCCTACTGAGATCTCTTCCATGCCCGGGATATACAAATTCCCTCTTTCAGAGGTTGCAAGAGAAGCGAAAGCGATCGCAGAACTCGGGATTCCTGCAGTGATCCTTTTCGGAGTGCCTGCTTTCAAAGACGCAGAGGGGAGTTCCTCCAGCGGGGAAACTGATGTTGTCCAGGAAGCCACCCGGAGGATCAAGGCCGAACTGGGAGACGAACTTGTGGTGATTACTGATGTCTGTATGTGTGAATACACAAGTCATGGGCACTGCGGAATAATTGATTTCGAAACTAAAGAGATCCTGAACGACCCGACCCTTGAGGTTCTTGGGGAGATTGCTGTAAGCCACGCAAAAGCCGGAGCTGACATTGTGGCCCCATCCGGAATGATGGACGGAATGGTAGGGGCTATCCGGGAAGCACTTAATTCCAGTGGCTTTGAGAATATTCCAATCATGTCCTATGCCGCAAAATACTACTCTTCTTTCTACGGGCCTTTCAGAGACGCTGCCGAATCAGGCTGCTCTTTCGGGGACCGCTCTACCCACCAGATGGACCCTGCAAACAGCAATGAGGCTCTCAGGGAAGTAACCCTCGATATTGCCGAAGGAGCAGATATTATTATGATAAAACCAGCCCTCCCTTACCTGGATATTATTTACAGGGTCAAGACAGAGTTAGGAATGCCAACAGCTGCATATAACGTGAGCGGAGAGTATGCCATGCTTAAAGCAGCCGCAGCTAACGGTTGGCTTGATGAAGAGAAAGCTATATATGAGTCTCTCATCGCTATCAAAAGGGCAGGAGCGGACATTATCATCACCTACTTCGCAAAAGATGCTGCCCGCATGCTGAGATAAGAGCATCTTTTCCAGGCGCTTTTATTTTCAGGAAACTTTGGTTCGCTTTTCCTTTTGCCGGCCTATTTCCATTTTTTAGACTAATTTTTTGTTTAGCCCGCGTGCTCATCAATAACTGCTTAATAGAGGGAAGCTCTGTTATAACGATATACAGGAATACTTAAAGAGTAAATTGACTTTACTTTCACTTAAAGAGTAAATTGACTTTACTTACAAATTTAGTAGATCCAGATTTTAGTTAGTATAATAATACCAGTGGAACCGTCAGCATAATAAGTTCGGTATAATAATTATAATAAGTTCTTTATAATAACTTGAGTATGATAACTTCAGTATAATAATTTCAGTATAATAACTTCAGTATGATAAGTTCAGTTGAATCAGAACTTCACTCTAATTTATGAACTGCAATGTTAAAAATTTCCATCCAATCCGGTGAGATTTCCATGGCATATGAGATAACACTTGATAAGTCCAGACAGATGTATGAGAAAGCAAAGACCCTTATTCCGGGTGGGGTAAGCAGTCCTGTGCGTGCAATAAAGCCCTATCCTTTCTATACGGCTTCAGCTGACGGTTCCAAGATAAGGGACATTGACGGTAACGAGTATATCGATTACTGCATGGCTTACGGCCCTGCTATTCTTGGGCACAACCACCCTTTAATAAAGGAAGCCATTAAAGCCCAGCTGGACAAAGGCTGGCTTTATGGAACTCCTACCGAACTTGAAGTAACCCTGGCAGAAAAGATTGCAGGGTATTATCCGAGCATTGATATGCTCCGTTTCGTTTCTACGGGGACTGAAGCAACTATGAGTGCCCTCCGCCTTGCCCGCGGCTTTACAGGTAGAAAGAAATTTGTCAAAATCGAAGGCGGATTTCACGGTGCTCATGATGCGGTTCTCGTAAAAGCAGGTTCCGGAGCTACAACCCTGGGAGAGCCTGATTCCCTGGGAATTCCTGCAGACTTCACTAAACATACCTTGCAGGCTCCTTACAATGATATTGAAACTATGGCCGAACTTGTAGAGAAGAACAGGGACGATCTCGCTGCAGTGATCATAGAACCCGTACTTGGGAATATAGGTCCTGTTCTTCCCATGCCTGGTTACCTGGAGGAGCTCAGGAAGCTTACCCTTGAAAATGATGTGCTTCTCATTTTCGATGAGGTCATTACCGGGTTCAGGCTTGCAATGGGAGGGGCACAGGAATATTTCAGGGTTGTGCCGGATATGACAACCCTTGGAAAGATAGTTGGTGGAGGCTTGCCTATAGGGGTTTTTGGCGGCCGCAAGGAAATAATGGAAATGATTTCCCCATCCGGAGCCGTCTATCAGGCAGGGACTTTCAGCGGCAGCCCCTGTTCGGTAGCTGCGGGCATTACAGTACTTGACTATTTGAAGCAGGAAAATATCCATGAGAAGCTTAATTCGACAGGCGATTACCTTAGGACTTCACTTTCTGAAATCGTTGAAGATGAAGGGCTTGATTATAATGTATGTGGAATTGCTTCTATGTTCAAGATTTTCTTCGGGGCAGAACCTCATAACTACCAGGAGGTTCTGGAGTGTGATAAGGTAGGTTATCTTGCCTTCTTCCACAGGATGCTTGCAAGTGGGGTTTTCCTTCCACCCTCCCAGTTCGAGACGAATTTTGTCTCTGCAGCCCATAGTGAAGAAGATATCGAAAAGACCCTTGAAACATATACTGAAAATCTCTGAGTAGATTGCATCTTTGAAAACGAGGATTCACATGATAATAGGTACGCGGGGCAGCCGACTTGCGCTTGCCCAGGCTGAAAATGTTGCACGCCTTTTGAAAGAACAGGGCGTTGAAACCAGCTTGAAAATTATAAAGACCAGTGGAGACCGGTTTACTGACCGTCCTCTGCATGCCGTATCCAGTGGAGTTGGGGCTTTTGTCAGGGAACTGGACGATGTTATGTTCGCAGGAGAGATCGATATCGCTGTCCATTCAATGAAGGACATGCCAACTGTCCGTCCGGATTCTCTTTCTACTGCTGCCGTTCTGAAAAGAGATACACCATTCGATATTCTGCTCACTTATGACGGGACTACACTGGATGAGCTGCCCGAGCTGTCCGTTATAGGCACAAGTTCCCTGAGAAGGGCTGCTCAGGTCAGGCGATACAGGCCTGATCTTGTTACCCAGGATTTAAGGGGCAATATCGACACAAGGCTCAGGAAACTCAAGGAAGGGAAATACGATGGTATCCTGCTTGCAAAGGCAGGGCTTGAGCGCATGGGCTGGGAAATTGAAGGAGAAATCCTTTCTCCAGATTTCTTCTGTCCTTCTCCTAACCAGGGCACGGTTGCAGTTGTCACAAGGGCAGGCACAGAGGCCGAAGCTGTAGTTGCCAAACTTGACCATAACGAGAGCCGAATTGTCACTGAAATAGAACGCATCCTGATTTCCGAGCTCGGAGGGGGCTGCACCACTCCTTTAGGCTCATATGCCGAAATTACGCCTGATAGAAAACAGATTCATGTCAGAGCCGAGGTTCTCTCCCTGGATGGAGGGGAGACTGTCAGAATAGACGAATTTATTCCCATGCGCGGAGGCATTGAGAAAGCCAGAGAACTCGGGCAAAGGCTTGTGAAAATGGGAGGCAAGAAACTGGCTGAAGAAGCTCTTTTGCAGCTCTCCAGAGATTCGTGCGAATTAGACGATTTATACGATTAATGATACAAGCTGCCAGGGCAGAAGGAGTTTGCATGTATACTCTTACCGGACTTGAACTGAAAAATCCTGCCATTCTTGCAGCCGGCATTCTTGGCACAACCGGGGCATCTCTGTGCAGGGTTGCACGCGAGGGAGGGGCAGGCGCGGTTGTTACAAAATCAATAGGGCCTATGCCTAAAACCGGACATCCCAACCCGAGCATGATAAAGCTTGACTGCGGTTTTTTGAACGCTATGGGGCTCCCGAATCCTTCCTATCCCGGCTTCCTGTCGGAACTCGAGATTGCAAAAAATGATTCCGGGGTCCCGGTAATTGCAAGCATCTTCGGCGGGACTGCGGCTGAATTTACGGAAGTTGCGGAAGGCCTGCTCCCCGGCAATCCCGATGCTTTTGAGCTTAATGTAAGCTGCCCACATGCCGAAGGATACGGGGCTGCTGTCGGCTCTAATCCCTGTCTTGTAGAAGCGATCACAGCGGCGGTAAAAGATGTGGTGAACGTGCCTGTCTGGGTTAAGCTTACCCCAAACGTTTCTGATATCACGTGCATAGGGACTGCAGCCGAATCCGGGGGTGCGGATGCAGTTGTTGCAATCAATACCTTAAAAGGAATGGCTATAGATATCGAATCCGGGTATCCTTTTTTGGGAAACCGGTCAGGAGGGCTCTCAGGAAAAGCTGTCAAACCTGTAGCTGTCAAATGCGTTTATGACCTTTACTCTGCTCTTGAAATTCCTATTATCGGAGTAGGAGGAGTTTCTTCCTGGCAGGATGCGGTAGAAATGATGATGGCAGGGGCGTCAGCTGTCCAGGTTGGATCTGCAGTTTATGACAGGCTTGATATTTTCTCCGAAATCGGTACAGGGATCGAAGCTTTTCTCCGGAGGAAAGGTTATTCGAATGTAAAGAGATTAATAGGACTTTCTCATGAGATGGTCTGATGCTTCCTCTTAATGCTACAATAGTACGGATAACTGAAGAGTCTCCTTCTGTCAGGACCTTTTTCTTTGACCTCCGGTTTGAGGCTATGGAGCCAGGCCAGTTTGTAATGGTCTGGGTCAGGGGCGTAGACGAAGTGCCCATGGGCCTTTCCAGGAAAAATTCCATAACTGTCCAGAGAGTGGGAGAGGCAACCTCAAAACTTTTTGAATTGAAAGAAGGGGATTCCTTCGGGCTCAGAGGGCCTTTCGGCAGGGGATTTTCTCTTCCTTCCGGAAGTGAAAAAATTCTGATTATTGCAGGCGGGGTTGGAGCGGCTCCTCTTGCTCCTTATGCCGATGCAGCTCATGCAGCCGGCTCTGAGGTGCATACAATCCTTGGAGCAAGAAGTGCAGATGACCTGATTTTTGAAGAGCGCTTTGCAGCGGCAGGGAATGTTTATATTTCTACGGATGACGGCTCAAAAGGGGCAAAGGGTTTTGTAACCGATATCCTCAGCGGGCTTGATGTTTCAGCTTATGACAGGATTGCAGTCTGCGGCCCGGAAGTAATGATGGCTTCTGTCTTCAGACTTCTTGAGAACAGAAAAGCCCTTGAGAAAGCGGAATTCAGCCTACACCGTTATTTTAAATGCGGAATCGGAGTCTGCGGGGCATGCTGTATAGACAGGTCAGGGCTCAGGGTTTGTAAGGACGGGCCTGTGTTTTCAGGTATACAGCTCCTTGATTCCGAACTCGGAAGATATACTCGGGATGCGAGTGGGCGAAGAATTAAAATTTAAGTTTCGCGATATATCCCTTAAATATAAAAGCCGGCGAAAAGGTTCCTAAAAGCGGGAGAAGGCAAAGGTATGATTGGAAAGTTCAGATTAGGAGATGAGATTTTTTATGGAGAAATCGAAAATGGGCGCGTATACCCTAAAAGGGAGATGCACGCAGGGATCTTTGAACTTTCGGAACTTCGCATCCTTCCGCCTGTATCTCCTTCCAAAATCGTCTGTGTTGGCCTGAATTACCGGGACCATGCAAAAGAGCTTTCCATGGAAATTCCGGAAACTCCTGTTCTTTTTCTAAAACCTCCTTCTGCAGTCATAGGGCACGAAGATAAAATCATTTACCCGGCTTCCAGTTCGAGAGTGGATTACGAGGCCGAGCTCGCAGTCATTATCGGGAAGCGCTGCAAGAACATTTCAGCCGATAGGGCTGATGACGTGATTGCAGGTTATACGTGTTTTAATGATGTGACTGCACGGGATCTCCAGCAAAAAGATGGGCAGTGGACAAGAGCAAAAAGTTTTGATACTTTTGCAGCGATAGGACCATATCTTGCTTGTCCGGACGAGCTTGATGTTTCAGATGCAGAAATTACCTGCAGGGTAAATGGAAAAACCAGACAGAAGTCCAGTACTTCAAATCTTATTTTTGGTATCCCTTACCTTATTGAATTTATCACTGAAATAATGACCCTGGAAGTGGGAGATGTGATTGCCACAGGGACGCCCTCAGGAGTTGGAGAGATGCAGCGGGGAGATACTGTGGAAATAGAGATCCAGGGAATCGGAATACTTAGAAACGAGGTTATCTGATGCTGCTTGAGCATATCGGAAATGAACTTGACCTTACAGAGCGCCACCTGCTGGTGCTAAAAAAAGTGATTGAAGAAGCCCCTATCGGAATTCTGAGACTCGCAGATGTTACCGGAATGCAGAACCATAAAGTTCGCTACTCTCTCAGAGTCCTTGAACAGGCTAACCTTATTAAACCCTCAGCCCAGGGTGCAGTACCAGGAGATGCTGTTCCTAAGTTCCTGCAGGAGTTTGAGCGGGAGCTCGAAAAAATTAATGACAAAGTATCCCGTATCCGGGAAATCGAAGCTTCCATCCCGAAATAACGTAAATTCATTTCCCTACATAAGGTAAATTCATTTCCCTAAACAAGGTAAACTCATTTCCCTAAACGAGGTAAATTCATTTCCCTAAACAAGGTAAGTTTATTTCCTGAAATAAGGTCCATGCATTGATTGGACATTTCCGGAAAACCGGAAAAGCTTTTTTCATTTTTTCCAAGTGCTTGGGAGCTTCGGTGACTTTTTATAATCCTATATACATGTTTTTCCGCAATCATCGGATTTAACTCATCTCATTGATTACTCACTTTTCCGTGAGTATCCACTAAATTGAGTTTACCTTACGTTCTTATCTCATGTAATCCGGGTTTATTTTTGGAGAAACTCCTATGACCTTAAGTCCTGAAGATCTTAAAAAAATAGAAAAATACGCCTTACAAAATGCTGTAAAATACGGGAAAGCCCCCCAGCCCAAAGCTGTAATGGGCAAAGTAATGGGGGAGTACCCTCAGCTCAGGTCCGATCCCAATGCAGTTTCCGAAGCTATTGAATCCATTATATCCGAAATTACTAAAGGAAACCCTGAAGCCTGGGAGGCCAGACTTTTTGAAATTGCGCCTGAGCTTATAGAAGCCCTGAGCGTTAAGAAAGAGCCTGATAAAGGCTTAAAACCTCTGGAAGGAGCAGAAATTGGCAAAGTTGTAATGCGTTTTGCCCCGAATCCTAACGGCCCTGGAACCCTTGGCAGTGCAAGAGGGATGGTGGTTAATTCCGAATATGTAAAGATGTACAAAGGAAAATTCATCCTGCGTTTCGATGACACAGATCCAGATATAAAAAGACCGATGCTTGAAGCCTATGACTGGTACCTCGATGATTTCAAATGGCTAGGGGTTGTGCCTGACCAGGTAGTCTATGCTTCCGACCACTTCCCTCTCTATTATGATTATGCAAGAAAGCTCATTGAGATGGGCAAGGCCTATGTTTGTTTCTGTACAGGAGGAGAGTTTAAAGAATTAAAGGATGCCAAAAAAGCCTGCCCGCACAGAGGCGTAAGCCCTGAAGAAAACCTGATGCACTGGGAGAAAATGCTTGCCGGGGAATACGAAGACCAGCAGGCT
>CAZSVY010000256.1:0-9506 GCA_964610495.1 uncultured Methanosarcinales archaeon | reverse complement strand
GATTAGTCGCCCAGCGAGAGCCTTCTCCCTCTCCGTTATCCGTGGTAAAGGCTGCAACCCTACCAAGCCCGAAACGCCACGTGGTAAGTACAGGCTTTCCCGTAACAGTAATAACCAGGCGCTCAGCTCCGGCTTTCGGAGTAACATCGTTATATCCTGTAATACTGGCATTTGTAAGGTTCACATTCTTTGTGATGAAATGGTCAGGAGAGTATGGTATCAAGCTAAAGTAATCGGGAAGAGGGGTTTCTTGAGTTTCTTCCGGAACTTCATTTCCAAGGCCTATATTTTGTATTCCAGAGACTGAAGTCACATTGCCAATATACTCTCCATTCACTTCATCCATAAAAGACTGTAGAGACTCAACACTATCTTTAGTATCGTATGTAGATTCAATGTCAATATAAATAAAATTAATATTATCTTTCTCATGGACACTCTTTGCAAACTCTACCAGATCAGAGGAGTAATAGCTTCCTACCTTTTCAGGATGTTCGGTTTCTACACCATCTGCAACGATTATTATATGCTTGGGAGCATCAGGAGGAGCCTGTTTGTCAAAGATATTTTTTGCCTCAAGAATTCCTTGAGACAAATTTGTAACGGCGAGCCTATTTGTTGGTGCCAGACTGGATAATTCACGGTCAAAACTTTTGGCAGATATAGCATTTAAAGGACGAAGTCCTGAAGAAACATTCCCAACATAATCACCTATTACAACAATTCCAACCTCAGAACCTTTTAGAGCATCGCTCTTTAAAATATTCTGTGCACTACCAATTAGTATGGGATATAATGGATAGGTCCCAACTCCACCAATAACGACTTTCTCAGGTCCACCTTTAAAAGTACTTCCTGATAAGTCTAAGAGCAAGATAACATAATTTTTACCCTTTGTATCGGAAGGCTTTGAGAGCACAGGCAGGATTTCTTCAAGCGAGGAATTAAGGTAATTCCCATAATTGTAAGCCTGCTCTCCTCCCACGACAACAAGCCCGTCTCCGTTGCTGACATAATTCTTGATTTCTTTCACCTGGGCTTCGGAAAAGGAACTCATTACCTGGTTATCAAGCACAAGAACCTTGCTGCTCTCAAGAGCCGCTGCTCCGGGGTAGGTGCTGACAACCGAGACATTATAAAGGTTGTCCAGAATCCTGCCTAGAGGAGAATCGGGCTCACTCGTAACAAGGGTAAGCTTCGGTTTTGGAATTACATACAAGGACTTAAAGAATTCATTGTTAGCCTCATTTCGATCCTCCCCGTGCGGAGTGAGCTTTACCCTGAGATTATGAGCGCCGAGCGTGGTACAAGCCTGATTAATCGGAATGGGATTCTCACTATTGTTCCTGCCCTCCAGAGTAAAGTCCCTGCTCTGCGAAAGCTGCCCATCCACAAATACCTCAAGGAAATAGCTCACACTTTGGTTTGAAGCCTGGCGCACAACTATCCCGAATTCATTCTGGTTGTCCACAACAACGGTCTTGTCTCCGACCATCTCGACACTGAGGTCATTCACGGTGAGCTCGGGCTGGACAAAATAGACGGGCGTATCGGTTTCTTTTGCAAACTCCAGAGCCCCGGCGAGATCCTTGCCTGCATTATTGTTCCCGTCGCTAACCAGGACTATCTGGTTGCCGCTTCCCGCATATTGCGTAACGGTATCTCCAAGCGAGGTTTTATCCCCGGTTAGCTGGACTAAGGTTGTCGGGATACTGGCTACAAGGGCTTTGTACAGTTCGGTCCCTGCTTCTTCAGGAAAGACGCCCATGCTTGAAGTCTGGTCCTGAACCAGCACAAGCGAGGGGTCTTCTTCACTGATGGTCTGTGTAACCGTAGTAAAGGGAGAAGCCAGAGCAAGCACAAGCAGGAAAGCGACAAGCATTCTCCATTCTACAAGCTTCGTTTTTGTCTTCCGCAGGAGATAAAATCCCACAATAAGCACTGGGATTACCAGGAAGAGCATTTCGGGATGTTCAAGTGAGATCATAATTCACCCCGCTGGCGCACTATAAGGATTTCAAGCAGTATGAGCAGGAACAAAACTCCTATCAGGTAGTTGGTAATGTCGTGTTTGGCGGTATAGGTATCAGCCCTCACGAGTTTGGGTTCATCGTCCGAAACAGCCCTTTTCATCAGTTCCGAAGCATCGACTGTAGTATTCGATTCCCTGTCATCGTAGAGATTGACTGCAATTCTCTTCCCTGCAAGCTCGTAGATCCCGGCCTCGTCAAAGAGGATACGGTTTGAAGTAAAAGTTTTTGAGGGCGTACGGATTTCCTCGGTTTTCGAAAGGGAAGTCAATGCACCGGTCTCCAGGTTGTATTCCGAGATATCACCTGCCCCTCCGAGCCACTGGACAAGTTTTATCCAGAAAACCGGATACTCGGGCAGATTGTGGAAGTTGTTCCAGGAATTTTCCCCAAGCTCATCGCTCAGCCCCATATAGAAAACCGTTCCCCTGCCTACCTGCCAGTAACTCAATACAGGGACGCCATTTTCAAGCGTCACGAGGGTTGTCGAGCCGGTCCTTTCAGTTGCATTCAGGTATCTTCGGACCGAGATTTCGTCGCTTCTTATGTCCTTCGTAATACTACTCTTCAGGACTTCTTCGACTCCAAGCCCGTTTTCTGCGTCCTCAAGTCTCAAGGGTTTAACAGGCAGGATCTTAATAAGGTCAACTCCGGTTTTCTCGGGAACCAGGGCTCCGCTTACAATAAAGACCGCGTTGCCTCCGTTCCTGACATAGCTTTCGATTCTTTCGACCGAACTATTCCCGATAGGGGTCTCCTTCTGCGCAAGCACGACAAGAGTGTAATTGTCAAGCTCGGCAGGTACGGATTTTGAGACCGTCAGCTCACTGTTCGGAAGCAGGGAGAGAGCCGTTTTCGAAGGCAACTTCCCATTATCAGTAACATAGAGTATACGCTGGTTTGAGGTATCCGGAATGGAAATGTAGGCCTTATTGTCAACAGGCAGGCTATCTTCCACATTGAGCCGGACTGCTGTTATGCCTGGCCCAAGGTTTCCGAGAGTGAACTGGTTTGTCTCGCCTGCAGGAACATCAAGGGTAAAAGACGTGGAGGCATTTCCTGAAGTTCCTCTGCCAGTCTCGATTTCAACGCTCTGGTTCTGATTCCTGTAGTTCTTGATTACACCGGTGTAGCCATAATTTCCATCCGTGGCTTCGATCCAGCCGTTGATAATTCCGAGATTATCGGCAGGCTTTCCTACTTTTACGAAATTCACCTCAATCCCGTAGGATTCAGCCAGGTTCTTGGAAGCAACAGGATCATCGCCTTTAGAGTTCGTGAAATCCGAAATAACGATAATTCTTCCCCCTTCCGTGGAAAGAGACCGCATGCCTGTGGTAATTGCTGCAGACAGGTCGGCAGTGCCTGCACCTGGCCTGACCTTGTTGAAAATATCGTGGGCAGCCGAGGCACCTCCTCCTTCAAGCGCAAGCAAAGGCATATCCGAAGCCAGGATTATGCTGTTTTTCTTGCTTACATAGCCGTCAGCAGTCCCAACCGCATCCTCAAAACGGGAATCAACCTGCATGCTCGCAGAGGTATCAAGGATAAGTACAGTATGCTCTCCGCTCAGTGGCTCTTCTGAGTTGTAATAATAGCCTGCTGCCGCAATGGAAAGAAGGATCAGCATCAGGAGCTGGATCAGGAAAAGCGGGTCCTGCACGATTTTGGTGATCGAAGCATAAACCCGCTTTCTTTCCCTCTCAAGCTTAAGAACAAACATGAGTGAAGGAATTGAAAGTACCGCCGGCTTTGGGCGGAGCATGTAAAGAATGATAAGCGGAATGACACTCAGGAGAGCGGCAAGAGCAAAGGGATTTTCAAAAGGCATTTTTAGCGTCTCCTTCTCCTGATGGTATGGTAAAAAGCGTCAAAGATAGGGGTATCGGTTGTAAAGCTATAGAATTCAGCGCCTGCCTTCATACAGGCTTTTTTAATCCTTGCGCCGTGGTCGTCAAGCTTTTCAAGGTATCGTTCTTTGAACCTTTCACTGACATAAGTCCTGATCTCCTCTCCGGTTTCAAGGTCTACAAGCTTGCTGTTACCCTGGATAGGGAGCACTTTTTCCCTGGGGTCGAACACCTGGATCAGGATCAGGTCGTGGTCAGATAGCCTGGAAACTGCGGTTTCTATTGCCTCGGGTTCCTGAAGAAAATCCGAGATAAGGATTACAAGGGATCTGGACTTGATTTCCCGGCTGTACTTTGTAACGGCTTCCCCGATTGAAGTCCCTCCGGATAGCTCGAGCTCTGCCAGCCTGTCGATTGTCCGAAGAAGATTTTTTCGTCCACGGCTGGGTTTGCTTATATCGATTTCCTGTGTAAAGGTTGAGATTGCAAACCTATCATTATATTTTGTTACCATGTAGGCATAGCCTGCAGCGAGCCTGGCGGCATATTCGAACTTTGAAATCCCTTTTTCAGGGTAATCCATACTTTTGCTGGCGTCCAGAAGGATATGGGTCGTAAGGGTTTTCTCTTCCTCAAACTGCCGCACATAAAGTTTTTCAGTCCTCGCATAGGCTTTCCAGTCGATATCTTTCAGGCTGTCGTTAAAGTCATATTCCCTGAACCCTATGGTATCGATGCCCCTTCCGCTTCGGGTAGACGGGCGGCTTCCTGCATAAACGGTCGATACCCTTTTCCGGACAGAGAATGTAAAGCGGTCAAGCTGCCTGAAAAAGTCCGTTTCGATGTTTTGTTTTGTGCGAGTCATTCTGGATCGTCAATAAAAAAGCCCGGTTTATTCCGGACCCGGGGAAACCCTTCAGGGTTATTTAAACTTATTCTACAGCCTTTTCCTGGCCTGGCGAGGCCAGAGCTCAGGTTTTATTTTATTTTCCTGATAATATCCTCAATAGCCTGATCAGGGGTTATCCCGCTTCTTTCGGCTTCAAAGGTCAGGATAAGCCTGTGGCGGAGGACAGGGTACGCCATGTAATCAATATCCTCTTTACTTACGAAGTTCCTGCCTTCTATAAGAGCCCTGGCTTTTGCGGCAAGGATAAGGCCGATGGATGCCCTGGGAGAAGCCCCATACTCTATATGTTCTTTGTCTTTTCTTGTCATGCCCACAATAGAAAGTACACGCTGCTTCAATTCCTCGGAGATCGGAACCTGCCTGGTGAGCTTCTGCAAATCAAGGAGTGTGGATTTATCCAGGCCCCTGGAAATCTTCGGAACTTCGGATTTCGTATACCGGTTTATTATTTCCATCTCCTCTTCATAGGAGGGATAATCTACAAGAACCTTTAAGAGAAAACGGTCGAGCTGGGCTTCAGGCAGGGGATATGTGCCTTCCATCTCTATGGGGTTCTGGGTGGCAAGAATGAAAAAGGGGCGGTCCAGCAGGAAGGTATCATTTCCGACGGTTACCTGTTTTTCCTGCATAGCTTCCAGCATGGCTGACTGGGTCTTCGGGGATGCCCTGTTAATCTCATCCGCAAGCACAACGTTTGCAAAAACCGGCCCAGGCTGGAACCTGAACTCTTTTTTGTTATCTTTTTCTTCAATAACGTTTGTTCCTGTAATGTCAGAAGGCATGAGGTCAGGGGTACACTGAATCCTGCTGAATTTCAGATTCATTGCCTGTGATACTGTAGAGATCATAAGCGTTTTTCCAAGCCCTGGATTACTCTCAACAAGGGCATGCCCTTCACAGAGTATTGCAATTACAATCTGCTCCACTACTCTATTCTGGCCTACGACAACGTTTCCGATCTCTTCAAAAAAACTTTTGAAAATTCGGCCTGCGTTCTGATAGGTCGTGGCAGCCTGCCCGGAATCGGTATTATTCTCACTCATATCTGCTTCACCCGTTACGTTTCTGTTTTTGCAGGCTTAAAGCCCGCCTTTTCCGGACGTTACCTGCTCCTGTGACAGTGAACCTCCAGAACACTGCCTGTTATTCAAAAACTGCTTTCAGACAACCTTCGATAAAACTGAGTGCAGGTAAATCCGGCTTTAGACAAATTCTCCAAATTATTCTTCTGCAAGTCCTTCGAAATAACTCTGGATAACGTTCCTGTATCCTTCAGGTAAATTCTCATAATAAGCCTGGGAAGCGGCTGCTTCAGGGTTTACCAGGCCTGACTGGATAAATGATTCGTTCATCGGTTCCCCTGCTTCCTGGCTTGTAAAGCCCTGCCCTGCGCCCGGAGGAATTTTCAGATCAACTTCTTTGCCTTCCACCACAATAACCGCAGGTTCCCCGAAGAGATCTTCCTGGCTCTCGTTATTCGAGGTTCCGCCATTTTCCTCCACAGGGAAAAGCTCACTATCCGAATCCGAGACAAAGGGAATGTTTTCGATCACTCCATTAAGGTCAGTGGGACTGAGCGTTGTCTGGTATCCGGTTCCGGCAACGTATGCGAGAATGGAGACCGCAAACACTATTACGAACAGGTCTTTTGCAAGCTTTTTCCTGTTAAGAAAGGACGAGGAATTTACGGGTTTTGAGTCGATTATAACCCCGCCTATAAGGTCACGGACAATAATGTTGTCCGTATTCCGGTTATCATACGCAGTCCTCAATCTCTCCTTAAGCGCAGGGTGTATCTCTTCTATAAGGGAAATCGCATCTTTCTTTTCAGCCCTGTAATGCCTGACGGCTGTGAGGATAAGGGAGAGAGCAAAAGCCAGGAAAATAAGCCCCAGAGTTTCAAAAATAACCTCGAAGCCCAGAATATTGTACTTTGCACCGGTGTAAGGTTCGAAGGTGCTAAACATTAGAAATAAATCTCGCATATTGAAAAGCACGAAAAGGAGATAAAGGACAAGAAAAGTTGCAAACAGGTCTGCAAAGGCATAGAGTCCTCTATATTTTTTCAGGGCCGATTCGTGTTTGTTTACTATTTCTTCAATACTCAGAGCCATTCGCTCCCTTTTGCAGCCTGGAAAATCGGCTGTGATCATGAATATTCATAAGTAAGGATTGTGCACGAAACATGCAAATATACTGTAAGAAGATCTTCTAGAAAGATACTATAGAAAGATAGTATATAAAAGTACACGTTCCGGAATATGCATTTTTCAGATTCGCATATTAATCCGATTTTTGCCGGATTTTGTCTTTAGATTCACACATTTGAACATTGGGGTCTCATCATTGCTTTCTGCCATTGTTCGCAGGACTCGGCCCTGGCCTTTTATGGTATTATAAAGCGGGTAATTACAGACTTTTAAAGCTGAATAACTGCGAACTTTTAAAGCTGAATAATTAAAGTGTTTTAAAAGCGGGATAGGACCCCAGTAATTTTAGGGTATCGGTTTTATCCCTTATGTCTTTTAAGGCCTGTTTTATAAGTGTATCACTGGCGTGCCCTTCAAAATCGATATAGAAGTAATAGTCCCCAAGTTCCTTTTTAGAAGGTCTGGACTCAATCCTTGTAAGGTTGATCTTATTTTTTGCAAAAGCCCCGAGAATTTCGTATAATGCCCCTGGCCTGTCCTTTTCCAGATATACTATAATGGAGGTCTTGCAGGCTGAAAGACTGGAATTCTGAGGCTCGATTTTACCTTCAGGCCGAGATTCGTACCCTGGTTCCTGTTCCGGGCCGGATTGCGATTTTGTTTTATCCGGTTTATTTTCTGCGGCACATGGAATCTGCTCAGACGGGGGGTTTTCTGCGGCCCGCAAAGCAATAAAGCGGGTGTAGTTTTCCTTCCGGTCCTGGACGTTTGAGAGAAGGACTTTCAACCCATAGCACTCTGCAGCCTCGGGGGAGGCTATCGCTGCCATTTCTTCAAACTCTCCGGCAAGCCTTGCTGCATGGGAAGTGCTGCCCGTACTTCTCAGTTCAGCCTCAGGGAAATTCATTTTCAGAAAATGTCTGCACTGGGCAAGCCCCTGCGGATGAGAAAGTATGACTTTGATCTTCTCAGGCCCACCTTTCGAAAGCAGGCAATGCTCGATTTTAACAACTATCTCCCCGACTATTTCAGCCCCGTTCTCAAGAAGCAAATCGAGAGTAACCCCTACCGAACCTTCAATAGAGTTTTCTATAGGGATTACCGAAAGATCGGATTTCCCCTGCACCACCGCCAGAAACGCATCCTCTATGTCTGCAAAATACCGGATTTTCGCACTGCTCAGCCCCTGTTTGAGAATCCATAATTTTGCAGCCTTTTCCGAGTAAGAGCCTTCGGGCCCCATTGCACCTATAATCATCTGAGAGGTTAATTGTGGGGATGATAGTAATATTTTTTGCCACCCGAATTGCGCCTCGGGAGTACGCTGCCTTTTTCGCACCCGAATTGCGCCTCGGGAGTACGCTGCCCTTTTCGCTCCGCTCAAGAGGGCTTATTTATGACACAGAAATTCTACGTATTTTTGCCCGAGTCCCGCAAACTTTTTAGAAAAAAGTTTGATCAAAAATGCAAACCTTTTCAGAAAAGGCTTGAGCAAAAACGACGTAATGGCGTGACGGCGTGATCAAGCAAAATAAGCGAAAAAGCTTATTTACGAATTACCGTTTTTCCGTTTTTTTCCTTTTTTCCTTGGTTATAGACCCCGGATTAGATTTTCTGTGGGCATCGGGAGTTATACAGTCCTGAATGAGAGTTTGCTGCGGTTTCTGAGTTAATAACCGCGTTCTACGGTGTAGGAGACTTTCTTTGAGCCGTCAGCGGGCACGGTTATTTCCCATTCTGCGGAAAAGGCGTCTTTTTTCTCGTATGGGTCAGAGGTGGTTGTTATTTCCCAGTCGCCGTAGAAGTGTTCTACAATTTTTACTTTCTGGGGCTGGGATTTGTGGTTTTTGATTTCGGTCTCATAGCTCTCTCTCCAGATATACGAGCTTATCCTGTTGTAGCTGGTCTGGGTTCTTGTGCCTGTTACATCAAAGGCATTTCCGATAGTGACCTTTACCTCTTCATCTTTTGGGGTGTGTTCTATGCTGTCTTCCCCGAGGAACTGGAGCTGGCCCTGGGAATCGGCTTTGTAGACTCTGAGGGTTCCGGCAGGAAGAGGCATTCCAAGGCCTTTTTCTTTTGAATTGTTCAGGCTCAGGGCGACCTGCACATCACTGCTTTTTGAGGCATCGAAAACGAGTTCCTTTTCTACAGGCACGGAATCGGCAGACAGGAGGGATAACTGTTTTACCTGGTTATTCTTCAGCGTAGCCGGCCTTTCAAGGGTATAGAGGTGATACTCAAAAAGGGATTCTTCAACAAAGTTATCCTTTGCCCCTGAGTACCCTTCTGCTGCTTCTTCCGCAACTTCGTCTTCATATCGGGGAGGGGTGGGCGCGACTACACGGTGGACTTCCCCTGCGACCAGCTTCAGCCTGGCATCCTCATAAGTTGTTCCTGCGGCGTTATCGAGGCTGACCCAGCCCTGGATATCGGCTTTTTTATCATCTGCACTTGCTTTCACGATATAGTCGGCCTTCCAGCTCATGCCTGCCGTAAGGTAGGAAGTAAGGACATCCCGCTTGCCTGCCGCAGGCGAGTAGACCTGCCAGACCAGGGTGGGTTT
>CAZSVY010000255.1:0-3693 GCA_964610495.1 uncultured Methanosarcinales archaeon | reverse complement strand
ACTATACTTATATACTATACATACAATCCGGATACTAACTAACAAAATGGATACTATGTGAGTATATGGCAAGTGAGATACGGAACAATAAACATTACCAGTGTCCTGTGGAAGCAACCCTGGAGGTAATAGGAGGCAAATGGAAACCCATTATCCTCTGGCAGCTGAGGACAGAAAAACTGCGTTTTTCAGGGCTTCAGCAAAGCATGCAGGGTATTTCCCCCAAAATGCTTACGAAACAGCTCAGGGAACTTGAGGAAGACGGGCTTATTCTCAGGATGGCTTATCCTGAAATCCCCCCTAGAGTTGAATACTCTCTAACAGAATTCGGAAAAACCGTACTTCCAGTGCTGGATGCTCTTTGTAAATGGGGAAATGAGTACCTCGGAAGAGAATGCACACTGGATAAACAGTAACCGCCTGACTTAATTTTTTTCCTACCACACGTAAATTTGACTTCAAATTTACAGCGAATTCGCGATACTGCTGGATTATTGTATCCGTACTGTTTAACTTATTGACTCTTTCTACACTGATTTTTCTAAAAACGATTTTTATAATACAAAACTAACAAATTTTGTTCTGTTGATCTGGAACAATTGCTTATTGTAAAATCCAATATTAATATTACTCTTAAACAGTTAAATTAATATCAACGAGTGGTAGTCTAAATAATCAAGAAATAAATTTTTACAAGGTGGTTTTTATCGTTGAGGGTAAAAAGTCCAGGTCACCTGGTCAGAAATGCCAGGCAGTTTCAGAAATATATGGGCTGATGTTGATGGTTTTGGTGACGATCATACTCGCTTCATCAATAATGTATCCCAATATTCCAGAAAGTCCTCCCATTGCAAATCTCTTTATCGAAGCTCATAATTTTACCGAGTCAGGTGACTATTTACTTGAGGCTTCTTCGGGGTCCGGGGGTAGTATTTCTCCCGCAGGAAAAATATACGTGCCTGCCAGCAGTAACGTGACCTTCAGTATAATGCCTGTTGACAACTATAAAGTTCTTAATGTGCTAGTGGACGGGGTGTCCGTTGGGCCAGTTTCCACCTATACCTTCAATAATGTATCTTCTAACCACAGTATCCAGGCGAGTTTTACCGTGGATTTCGATGTGCAAGACAATACGGTAGTACCTGAAAGCAATTTCACAGTCAATGCAACTGTGCTTGGTTCTGCTATTACTAATGGTCCAAATGGTTATAACTTACCGGTCACTTGCCGCCTTAAGTTAGGGGATTATCCTTACACTCCCTGGGGAGATTACACGAAGGCATTGGATGGGAATCTCAATGACGGAAAAAATCCTCGTTTCTGGGAATCTCCAATTTCCTTTAAGGCAGGTACGCCTGTGAGAATAGAGGCATGTTCTTGGTTGAAAAAAAATGGGGGTAATTCCTCGAATAATAATGGATGGTCTATATTCCACACAGTTGACACTTCAACTAAATCGTTCAGTTTGAAGGTGCTTAAGAACGGCGACCCTGCTCCTAATATCTCTGGATTTAACAACCAGCTCTCGGTTAAAGACATTGTGACGGACTATGTCGAGAACGGTGATATCAAGCTCAAGGAAAACGAAGTAATATATCTTTTTGAGCTGGGCACTAAAGTATCCGTTGAAGAACCGGACGACCCTGTTGCTGATTTCCAGGACCTTGTCATTTTGGTTTCAATAAACGGAGTAGATACGCCACAGTCTGAAGTTGTATCTCAGGACGTAGTTTACCCTGATGAAACCTCAAATGAAATCCCGCATAAAATGGTCACCAAGCTCGTAATCGAGCACCGTGGAGGAGATACAATTAATTTCAAATCTCCCGAGGAGACAAAGGTTATACTTCAGAAAGAAGATGATCAACGTTACCTCAATTTCACGGAGCTTGGAGTCTTCAAAAGTGGAGATAGAGCCACTTTCATCCCTAAAGAGTACGGCACTAATGAAAAGCTTAACTTTAGTCAAGGGGATCAATTATTTATTAAAATAGTGGACGTCCAAAGTAAATCCTTAATCTACTCCGGAAGAACCATGGTTAAATGAAATCTATTAATGGAGCTGACTTTTAAGGGACTCAGCTCCAAAAATGTTTTTTTGGTTTCCATGTTATTGTGAAGCAGCTTGCTGTTTTGTCTCCCTACCTCTATGTGGCTTTTCGGAATAATCTCAGAAAGGTTTTAATATAACAAACACACGCAACAAGTAAAAGTAAATCCTGTTTGTATCTATTATCTTATGTTAGTACTGGATTCTGCTTTTATCCGGAAGATATAACAAACTGGAAAACTTGCATTAAGCGAGTTTACAATATTTAGTAACATTTTTAACAATACTTTCAGAGAGGTTTTAAAGTTTGAAAGTTCGTTTTCTGAACTATCAGCAGACAGAAAAGAACTGAGAACATTGAAGATCCGAGAGATACCAGGTTAAACGTATGACGCAGAAGAACGGATATATGCGGTATTTTACAAAACAAAGTTGCTATCCTAACCAGGCAGAAGCCATGGAGAAAATTCATTCGGCTCTCCTGCAGGAGAAAATCGTGCTCTTTGAGGGGGCTTGCGGGACAGGTAAGACTTTGAGTGCACTTGCTCCGGCATTGAGTGTGGGGAAAAAACTCAATAAGATCGTTATTATAGTCACCAATGTCCATCAGCAGATGGTCCAGTTTATACACGAGGCAAGAGAAATCTCCCAGGGCAACGATATAAAAACAATCGTTTTTAAGGGCAAAACGTCGATGTGTCCTGAAAACCTCGATTACGAAGAATGCAAGCTTAAAGGGGAAAACACCTACGATCTCCTTGACCTTGAGCGGGAAGTCTCTTCAAAAGAAAAAGAGCTCAAGGATGCCTATGAAAAATACAAACGGACAAAAGACCCTGCCCTGTACGTCCTGAGAAACGAGCTTGAAAAAGAACTCGATGAAGCCAGGAAAAAAACCCAGGCTTTGAGGAACAATTCCTGCCCGAAGCTTTATGAAGTCCTGAAATTTGAAGGAAACGAATTTTCCACCTGGCTCTTTTCCGATGTGAGGAGTCCGGAAGAAGTACTGGAATATGCAGAAGACCGGGATATGTGCGGGTATGAATTGCTTAAAAAAGAACTCAAAAATACCGAACTTCTAATCTGCAATTTTCATCACGTACTCAGTGCCGAAATTTTCATGACTCTGCTTAAATGGCTTGAACGCGACCCTGAAGATATTATCCTGATTTTTGACGAGGCACATAATATTGAAGCGTCTGCCCGTTCCCATTCTTCAATAATGCTCTCGGAACTTACTATTGAAAAAGCTCTTTCGGAGGTAGGCGAGACTCCCGAACCTGAAAATTCCCCGATCTTCAGGGAAGGAGCTAGCTCAGGATGCGGCATTCCTCTTGATCAGGACTATGCGGCCCGACTATATGCGAAAAAGCTGTTTACCTGCCTCCTGGGCGCCCTGAGGGATACATATGACTCAAAATTGAAATTCGGGGAAAAGAACAGGCTTGGAAAGAACTGGCAGGACATTCAGATAAGTGACCCTTATGAGCGCCTTGACACTCTGAAAGCTCGCTTCTTGCGGGACGCAATAAAGGAAGGTTTTGGGGATGAGGAAAAGGTGCTGACCCGGCTGCGGGAGATTGGCGAGTTCGGAGGAAGGCTGGAAGAGATTTATGCGGAAAATTACAAGAAAGGGCTTCTTT
>CAZSVY010000254.1:0-9353 GCA_964610495.1 uncultured Methanosarcinales archaeon | reverse complement strand
AGATGGAGAAATTTCAGGAAATAAAAGCCCTTCAGAAAAAAATCCAATCTACCCTGTAAACTCAGAAAAGAGAAATTATATAACTCAGCTCTTTATATAAACAAACTCCTTATATAAACGAGCTCTTTATATAACCAATTCTCTATATAGCCCAGATCTTTATATAACTAAACTCTTCGTTCTTATCGACAGCCCGGTTTTGCCCGGACTTTAAATCTTTTTATTAAATTTTTAATTTTGATATATCTCTGATTTCGATTTTTCGTCTAGTTTTTGAATCATGTAGCATAAAATGGGAAAGATAATGTGATGCAGGCCTCTAAACTTTACCAGTAGCTGGTAGATGGCGGTAAACTTTTGCTTTTAGCAGAAAGGCTTTCTTCTTGAGCCTGGGTTTGAGATAGCCCATGTGTGGGAAGAAACTTAACTCCTCAGGGTAATAGATGAGTTCGGTGAACCGGGTATCAGGCTTGCCAGCCTATTTTCGGATGAAACGCTACAACTGGCAATTTCATGCATAAAATCTCCGGGTATGGAAGCAGCTGATGCAAATCTGACAGAAGGTATGCTTGATGCGGCTGTGTCCCCGGGGCTGATAGGACAGGAGGCAGCCAGAAACAAAAGTAATAAAAAAGGGCTTGAGATTGCTCTTGCCCTTAAGGCTCTTGGGATAAAGCTGGCCAGTAAGGATGTGCTCATACCTCTTCTACTTGCGGCTATTTCTCTGAGGGAAGTTGGGAAAGAGGCTGCAAGGGATGGAATGGAAAAAGAAGTAATTTTAAGCCAGGCACTCTTTGAAAGTTTCTTACTTACTTGAAACCATAAGTTTTAAATAAATTACTGAAGTATTTCTCTAAAACAAATTATCGTTTCATTAATAAGAGCTTGAGGTTTCGAAGTGAAGTAATTCTACTTACCGTTTGTATTTTATTGTGTATTTGGTATTCAACACAGTTGTTCAGGTAGGAGGAAGGTAAGGAGTTGAACCCTTCCCCCTACCATAGAGGTTGATTTTACTCATGCAGGAAAATATGCCAGAAATCCCGCATGAGTTTTTTACTCATATGATATATATTATGCATGAAATGTATTTAACTCTTTCTATTTTATCTATATGTTAGTTATTCGGGGCAGTTTCTATTTTAATTTTAACTAAAAATATAACTAAAGTACACAGGCAAAATTGGACTATTTTCTATTTTACTATCTTTTTATGTTAATACTCTTATTTTACTATTCTACCTTACTAGCTTTTTAATTTATTTTAATTTATTTTTGCAACTGATCCGTTAGTTAAATCAAATTTTTAAAAGTTTTTATTCAGTATTCCGGGCTTTAATAAGCTCTTTTTGGAATAATAACCTTGAAGTTCCCGACAAACTTTTAAAATTATAGGAAGACTAATATCCGAGTAAACCTATATAAATAATTAAATTCTAAAATCCGAGAGTTGTTTAAAGATTTTACTGGAAAGGGGATTTAATATGTTCTCACTGAACGAACAAAAGGCTATTGAACTTGGAGAATCTGGAGAGCGAGCGATAAGAGAACAGAATGATTATGACGCGCTCCAATATGTCGACTACCTCCGGGAATTAGGGGAAGAGTTGCTCGAAACAAATTTAGAGAAAGATTTAAAGAGGGTCGTTATTTCACTCCGGAATATTGGCAACAAAGCCGCCCAGAAAAAGATTGAGAATGTAGCGTCCACTACTCTAGATGTTCTTAAAACTCTTGCAGAACCTTCTCTGGAGAAAGAATTCTCAGATGCCCTCTGGTCTTTTTCAAAAGCCGTACAGGAAATTGGAAAAGGGGCGACAAAGTCTCAGATGCTTGAACCTGCAGAAAAGGCTGTGGAAATTCTTGAGCTCATAGGGTCAGGGGCTGTTGCAAAGAAGATGGAGGTTGTAACCCTCTGGACGACCCTGGCACTTGAGGAGGTAGCTTATCTTGCAAACCAGCAGCAGCTTGAAGATTTAAGCAGGAAAGCAAAAGAGGCTAGAGAAGAAATAATAAAATCCTCCGAAGCAGCAGGTTTCATTACAAGGGAGCAAATTGAAGAATACCCTAAAATCTTTTCTAAGTCTATAAGAGAATTTGGAGAGCTCCAGGATCTCCAGCCTGCAGGCTATGCAGACATGCCCAATGAGGAATTCACAGAAGAGGAATTCTTTGAGGACGAAGGAGATATTGGGGAGCAGGAGCCCGAAACTGAGGCTGCTAAAAAAGAAAAATAACCTGATAACCAGGGAAAATGAGCCTTAGAATGAGAAAATTCTGGCTGTTTACACAGCCGTCTGTCTTTTTTTGTAATTTTTGGAAATCTCCAGAAAACTTTCGATTATTTTCAGCCCATTGGGAGTAAGCACGGATTCGGGATGAAACTGCAGACCATAGATCGGATACTGCACATGCTCCACGGCCATGATGCTGCCGTCCTCGGCCCTGGCAGTAATTTTTATCCCGGGCGCAGGTTCGCCAATCTCAAGGGAATGATAACGGCCCGCTTCGAATGGGCCTTCAAAGGCTGAAAATAATGCAGATTCTTCATGCAGGATCCTCGAACTTTTCCCATGTACCGGCCCGACTTTACTTCTTCGGACCAATCCGCCGAAAGCCACATTGATTGCCTGGTGTCCGAGGCAGACTCCGAGAAGGGGAATTTCCCTGCCCAGCTCCCTGATTATTTCCAGGCAATTTCCTATGTCTCTGGAGTCCGAAGGGCTTCCCGGGCCCGGAGAAATAATCAGGGCATCAGGTTTTATTTCCCTGAGTTCTTCCAGGGAAACCGTATTGGGAAGTACCAGAGTATCTTTTTCGAAATAAGAGATGTAGTCTACCAGATTCCAGACAAAGGAATCCTTATTGTTTATGAAAACTACCTTCACCTGAAAGCACCCCCTGAATTTACCGCTTGCAGTACTTTTTCTTTACACCCTTCTCCTTTAAGCTCTTCTTTTCTGAGAAGCCTGTTTCCTGAATTCCTTTCCTGTAAAACGCCCCTGAATAAACTTTTTTTCATATATTTCACCCCGGAATTACTTTGTAAATCGCTTTAAAATTCTCCGCCTATTGCCGCGAGCATTGCTGCCATCTTACGCTCGGTTTCCCGGAATTCATACCCAGGATCGGAATCCGCTACAATTCCTGCTCCAGCCTGCACTGAGGCTCTTTTGCCCTGTACAAGCACGGTCCGGATCACGATTGCAAAATCAGCGTCCCCGTTCCAGCTGTAATATCCGACTCCGCCGCCGTAAATCCCTCTCGGGGAATTCTCAAGCTCGGAAATGATTTCCATAGCCCGGATTTTCGGGGCTCCCGAGAGCGTTCCTGCAGGAAATATCGCCCTGAAAGCATCGAACTGGTCGCACTCCGGCCTCAGGGTCCCCGAAACCGTACTTTCTATATGCTGGACATGGGAATATTTCAGGACTTTCATGAATTCGGAGACCTTTACCGAGCCGCTTTCCGTAACCATCCTTACATCGTTTCTCCCGAGATCGACAAGCATTACATGTTCAGCCCTTTCTTTTTCATCGTGCAGCATGTGCGAAGCAAAGGCTTCATCTTCGGCTTCGGTTTTTCCACGGGGGCAGGTGCCTGCAATCGGGTTTGTGATTACAGTCCTTTTATGAACAGTCAACAAAGTCTCAGGGCTTGCCCCGACAATTGCCAGGTCTCCAAACTCAAAAATGTACATGTAAGGGCTCGGATTGATTGCCCTGAGCTGCATATAGAGTTCGAAAGGCGATTGCTGAAGTCTGAACTCGCATTTCCTGGAAAGGACTGCCTGGAAGATATCTCCTGCAAAAATATGCTCTTTTGCCTGGAGTACCGATTCCTCAAACTCCTGCTTCCCGGTACTGCAGCCAGAAGCAGGTGAGCCTGAACAGATTGATTCGCCTGGTACTGCTGTTTCTATCGAAACCCCTGAAAGGGCAGCTTCCTTCAGTATGGAGCAAAGCCTTTCAGCCTCCAGCAGGGCTTTTTCATAGATTTCTCCGGCATCCGAACCCGGATTTACAAAGGGAGTAACCGCGACATATATCTCTTCAGTCACATGGTCGAATACAAAAGTCTTCGAAACCAGCAGGTACTGAAGTTCAGGAATCTCGGATTCGAAGCCTTTTTCGACTCCAAGCCAGCTGTCGTAGATAGCATCATACGCCGTATAGCCTATGGCCCCGCCCAGGAAAGTCTGCCTGTCAAAGCGCTGCGCATTCAGGAGCCCCATCCTGTTTGCAGGGGGAAAAGCCAGGCGAAGGGCATCGAAAGCATCTTTTCCGTGAGGAATTGGGGCCGTGAACTTTACATTTTTCAGTTCTGAGTTTTCTTTCTCCGGATTCCCCTCCTCCACGGTTTCAGGCCCGCAGGCCTCCTCGATTTTCGACCGGATTTCTTCAAAAAAGGGCGAAGCATTCGGGTTCAGGAGCTCAAGGGAAATTTTCCTGTCACTTATTTCAATTACGGCATCAGGATCATTTCCAACAAAGGAGTACCTTGCCCGGCTTGCCTGTTTTTCCACGGATTCCAGCAGGTAAGAATAGCCCGAGGTTCCTGAGGCCCGCAGGGTGCGGTAAAGTTCAAGGGGAGAACAGGTAACGGTATCGATTCTTGCAAGGAGCTGGATAAAGCCTGGCTGGCTTATCCCTGATGCAAGCTCTTTGAATTCTTCTTTTCCAAGATCAAAGGAAAGCATTGGCACACCTCACTTCTTCAATAAAACTTTTAATTTTCACGGCGTCTTTTTTTCCGCAGACCTCAACCCCGGATGCCGTGTCCACAGCATAAGGGGAAACAGTCCTGATGGCTTCCTGCACATTCTCGGGCTTGAGACCGCCTGCAAGAATCAGGGGAAGCCGTGTTTCCTCTGAGATGCGCCGGCTAAGGGTCCAGTCGTGCACACAGCCTGTGCCTCCGGGCTTTTCGGATCTCGCCGTATCGAGCAGGATGGAATCTACAATGCCGGCTTCTTCCAGAAGGCTGACCTCTTTGAGCAGGCTTGAGACAGAAGCCCTGTTTCTGGCTTTTTCATCTGAACTTTCCCCCTGTGCAGGTACGGATAGAGTTTTTATGATAGGGATGCCCGTTTTTTCTTTTATTATTTCAAGTTCGAAAAGGGGCAGCCTGGAATGGATCTGCACGATATCGGGGTTTATCTTTTCAATTAGTTCCACGGCCCTTGCCGAATTTTCAGGCATAATGACCAGTACGGAACTCAGGGTTTCAGGGACTCTGGAAATGAGATAGGCAGCAGTGTCAGAATCGAGCTTTCTTGGGCTCTCAACAGGGACTTCCGTGATAAAGCCAACCGCATCGGCTCCGTAAAGTGCTGCGAGTTCGATTTCTTCAGGGCTGCGGATTCCACAGATTTTCGTTCTTGTTTTTAATTTCAAGCCCTCTCCCCCGAGGCCGGGCTTAGTACGGAAGTTCCGGAGCGCATGAAAATGCCTTTTCCCGGAAGAGTACCTTTACTGTTCTGTCCGTAAAGCCCTGAGGTAAACGTCCTGAACTGGTTGAATTTAACCATGACCTTTCCACTGTCAATCGCATCCTCGGCAATAGGAATGGCCTGCCGGATAGAGCCCACGATCCCGCTCACGTAAAGGGCTGCAGCTGCATTCATAACTACCAGGTCCCTTTTCGGGCCTTTCTGTCCCTTGAAAATCCGCAGCAAATCCCTGGCATTTTCTCTCGGAGAACCGCCCACAATCTCGTCGGGGCTTGCCCTCAGCATACCCAGGGATTCAGGGGTCAGAGTATAGGTTGAAACCCTGCCGTGCTTGAGCTCTGCAACATAGGTCTCACCCGTGTTTGAAATTTCATCCATTCCATCCCCATGTACCACAAGGGCATGTTCGGTTCCGAGTTCGGCAAGGGCAAAAGCTATTGGCTCGCAGAGTTTTTTATCAAAAACCCCTATTACCTGCCCTTTCGCGCCTGCAGGGTTGGTCAGGGGCCCCAGGATATTGAAAACCGTGCGTACTCCGAGTTTTTTCCGGACTCCTGCAACCCTCTTCATAGCCGGGTGGAAGACCGGAGCAAACATAAATCCTATTCCTATCTCTTCTATTGTTTGCCTAACAGGTTCGGGTCCCAGGTCAATTTTAATTCCCAGGGCTTCAAGCACATCCGAACTCCCTGACATCGACGTGGCAGCCCGATTTCCGTGCTTGGCTACAGGGACACCTGCGGCTGCGGTCACGATTGCTGCTGCTGTCGAGACGTTGATGGTATTAAGGCCGTCCCCTCCTGTTCCGCAGGTATCCACAAGCCTGAAAGGTGTTTTGGGCCGGATCGTGTTTGCGGCTTTCTTCATTCCCCTTACAAAGCCTGCAATTTCGTCGGGCTTCTCACCTTTTGCCCTCAGGGCAAGCAGAAATGCCCCGATCTCCTCATCCTGTGCAGTACTCAGGATTTTGCCTACTGCTGCTTCAGCTTCGTCGGGGCTCAGATCGCGGCCTTCTCCCAGCTTTTTAATATATCTCTGCATTTCTCCTGCCTCCTTCTAACTCCTGATTTTCCCGTTTCCGATTTGTCTCGAATCCTTGCAACTGTCCTCTTTTTTGATATTCCGGGTTTTTTCCTTTAACTGGCTCTCCTTATCCCGGATTTGAGTTCTTTTGCAAGGGCTTCCAGCCTTTCGTTTACGTCTTTTCCTTCTTCTATAATCCTGACAAAAGCCGAGCCGACTATGACTGCATCCGCTCCTGCTTCTCTAACTTCTGCAGCCTGCTTTCCTGTGGATATCCCGAATCCCACAGCCTTCGGAAGCCCGGTTTCTATTCTGGAAAGCAGCTCTCTGGTAGAGGACGAGACATCTTCCCTGGCGCCCGTGACCCCGAGCCTTGAGACAAGATAAAGGAAACCTGAGCCCCTTTCCAGAATTTTTCGGACTCTTCCTTTGGTTGTTGTGGGCGCAACCAGAAAGATCAGGTCAAGCCCGTGCTTCTCACAGCTGGTTTTCAGGTCAGCCGCTTCTTCTACTGGAATATCGGGCACTATCAATCCGCTTATTCCGGCATCTGCAGCCTGTTCTACAAATTTTTCCACTCCGTACCTGAACACAGGGTTGTAATAGGTCATGCAAACAAGGGGAATCCGGACATTAAGGGCTTTAACAAGCTCAAAATAACGCTGCGTGTCCATGCCGGCTGCAAGTGCCCGCTGGCCTGCCACCTGAATGGTCGGGCCATCCGCGACAGGATCTGAAAAGGGGAAGCCCAGTTCTATGATATCCGCGCCTCCGTCGACCAGAGCCTTTACAATCTCACCGGTTCTTTCTGCGGAGGGGTCTCCTGCCATTACATAGCAGATCAGGGCCCCTTCCTCTCTTTCCCTCAGTTCGGAGAATTTTTCGGAGATTTTTTGCCTTTCCATCTCAGATCCCCCCTCTCAGGCCCAGGACGGTTTCCAGATCCTTATCGCCTCTTCCGGAAAGGTTTACGACCACTACCTCTCCCAGTTCCCCGGTTTCTGACGCTTTTTTCAGGTAAGCAAGGGCATGGGAAGATTCCAGTGCAGGAATTATTCCTTCAAGCCTGCTGAGCTCATGGAAAGCCTCAAGGGCTTCATTGTCGGTCGCATACCGGGCTGTAACCCTGCCGCTCTCTGACAGGTAAGCCAGTTCAGGCCCGACCCCGGAGTAGTCAAGCCCTGCAGAAACGGATTCGGATTCAAGTATCTGCCCGTTTTTGTCCTGCAGTACCTTTGTTCTTGCTCCGTGCAGGATCCCTTCTTCTCCTGCACAGAGGCAGGCTGAGTGAAGGGCTGCTTTTTCCGTACATTTCAGGGCTTTTCCTCCGGCTTCGACAGCAATAAGTTTGACTTCCGTATTCTCTACAAAGGGGTGGAAAATTCCCATTGCATTACTTCCGCCGCCTGCACAGGCAATAATGGAATCAGGCATGTGCCCTTCTTTTTGCAAAATCTGTTCCTTTACTTCGCTCCCTATAACGCTCTGGAAATCCCTTACTATTACAGGATAGGGATGAGGCCCCACAACCGAGCCTATGAGGTAATGCGTGTTTCCGATGTTCGTGACCCAGTCCCTGAAAGCCTCGTTAATGGCATCTTTAAGGGTTTTTGAACCGGTTTCCACGGGTCTTACTTCCGTGCCCATTAGTTCCATACGGTATGCATTCATCTGCTGGCGTTTGACATCCTTGGCACCCATGTACACAACGGTCTCAAACCCGAGATTCGCCCCTGCCATAGCTGTTGCAGTCCCATGCTGTCCTGCACCGGTTTCGGCAATCAGCCTGGTTTTTCCCATGTATTTTGCAAGCAGGGCCTGCCCAATGGCATTGTTTAACTTGTGGGCCCCTCCGTGCACAAGGTCTTCCCGTTTAAGGTAAATCCTTGACCCGTACTTTTTGCTCAGGTTCCGGGCAAAATATAGTGGGGTCTTCCTGCCTGCAAAATCCCGCAGGTAATGGTCAAGCTCGGCAAGGAATTCAGGGTCGTTTTTGTACCTTTCGTACCCTTCTTCCAGTTCTTCTAAGGCTGGCATGAGGACTTCAGGTACGTACTGTCCCCCGTATTTCCCGTATTTTCCTTTTATCTGGCCCGTCCCACCAATTCTGGAATTTTCCTTCGAACCTGCGAGCTCATTTAAACATGAGCCTCTTGTCGGATATTCTGAAACTTTAGTTTCTGTCAATTCAATTACTCCCTTGTCTTTTTGATGTAATCCTGCAGCGTAATTGTGATATCGCATCTGGCAGCGTGATTTTTGGTCTCGAGATTGAATCAAAATTTAGTTTTATGGATTGAATCAAAATTTAGTTTTATGAATTCTGATTGGATTTCGAATCGATCCTGAAAAAATTCTCAATGGATCCCGAATCGTTTTGAATGGATTTTTCAAGCCTGTCCAGCAGGGTGAAAGCTCTAAAAGCCTGGAAAAATAGATATTAACGCCAACAAAAGCTCTGGACAAACTCTTTCGTTTTATCAAAAACAGAAGCACTTTCCATAAGTGCAGATCCTATCAGCACGGCATCCGCACCTGCCTGGATTACCCGCCTGACATCCTCTGAGCTATTCATCCCGCTCTCGCTTATTATAAGATGTCTGGTACCGTGATCGAGGTCGTATTCCCGGATAAGGGGTGCCAGTTCTTCTGTGGTGCCGAGGTTGATTTTCAGTGTTTCAAAGTCCCGGTTATTAATTCCTATAACTCTTGCATCGGTTTCCAGGGCGGAATCAAGTTCTTTCCTGTTGTGGACCTCAACCAGGGGCTCAAATCCTTTTTCAAGGGCAACCTCGACAAAAGCTTCAAGTTCTTCCCCAAGAATGCCTGCAATCAGAAGCACAAGATCACTTTCGGCTTCTTTAAGCTGTACCCTGTC
>CAZSVY010000253.1:0-23101 GCA_964610495.1 uncultured Methanosarcinales archaeon | reverse complement strand
GACCGCAAACCTTTTCAAAAAAGGTTTGATCGCAAACGGCGAACGCCTGTGATTGAGAAATACTTATAATCTCCAAGCCCTATACGGCGTGATCACAAACCTTTTTAGAAAAGGTTTGATCGCAAACTTTTAGAAAAAGTTTGATCAAAACGGAAAACGACTTAACGGCGTGATCAACCGGCGCAACGGTTGCGGTTGCGCTCAAGAGGGCTAATTTATGGGACAGAATTTTTTTTATTTTCCGTATTTTCCGTGGTTATAAGTTCGGATTGAGTTTTTCGGTGTTATAGAGGCTGAGCGGGTCGCCGTAAGAATTTATGCTTGTGTTGAAAAATGTAACTTAAGGGTAATTCACGGCAATTTACTTTTAAAGGGAATATGGGGTTACCGGAAAAAAGAGTTTGGATGAACCTGGGATGAGAGAATTTTTTAGGGAAGGCTAAAAAAGAAATATAAACAAATAGAAGATGCCCGGGTTTCCGGGCGTTACATTTTGTTTTTTACTACTTCTTTTGCGGCGTCCTTGAAAAGTACTCGAAGGTCCCAGAGAAGTTTTCTATTGGCTTTAAAGAGAGCCTGTAACAGGTCAAGGAGGCTCATTCTGTCAAATTTTACGTCTTTCAGGGAATGGGCAAGGGAATTCAGGTTCTCGTCGCTTAGATTGATAAAGCAATTCTTTACGATGAGACTCATATCGATTTCATGCCCTATGGTTGCCCTCCACGGCTTTTCATAAACTTCTTCAAGTTTCTGGAGGGAGACATCCCCTTCGGATATAGCGATATAAGCAGCTTCTCCTGCCAGCTTCCCCGCATCCATAGCGTTAAGAATCCCGCCTCCTGTGATCGGGTCGGACTGGCGGGCAGCGTCTCCGATTAGCATCAGCCCGTTAGCAGAAGTTTTCTCAATACTGCCCGAAACCGGAACTCCTCCGAAAACCATCTCGACTATCCTGGCATTGGGAAATTTCTTTTCCAGAAAGCTGTTAAGGTAGTCTACAGGCCTTGGCTTGAATTTTCCAGTCTTGCTGCCGAGAATTCCAATCCCTACATTGGCTTTGCCTTCCCCTTTAGGAAAGATCCATACATAGCCGCCCGGTGCAATTTCATTTCCTATGTAGAATTCGCAGTGGTCCTGGTCGATGTCCGCTCCGGCTATCAGGTACTGGGTGCAGGTTTCTATGTCTATCGGCTTTAAGGAAGTATCGATACCTGCCCATCGGCCTACCTTTGATTCGACCCCGTCAGCACCTATAACTATTCCGGCACGCACATCATACACTTTTCCAAGATGCATGAGCCTGGCTCCCCTGACGAAGCCATCCTCAATGATCAGGTCAGTTGCTCTGGTTTTTACTCTCACCTCCGCCCCGGCGCTGGCAGCCTGTTCTGCAAGGGCCCGGTCAAACACTTTTCTCTCAAGGACGTAACCCACTTCTCCACCAGAGATTTCCTGTGCCATCTCTATCCTTGTACCGTCCGGGGCGTAAATAAAGGAAGCTTTAAGGTCAGCGCAAATCCATCTCTTGTCAATTTCCATATGTTTTTTGAGGTATTCTTTGTTCACGCCTTCGGCACAGCGTACAGGGTCACCTATCTCCTGGCGTTTCTCGATCAAGAGTACATCAAGCCCCTTTTCAGCTGCGGTTCTGGCAGCAATGGAACCTGCAGGACCTGCTCCTATCACTAAAACGTCGTACCTGTCCTTCATTTCATTACCTCAATTGCTCCCACAGGGCAGATGCGATCGCATATCCCGCATGCCACGCACGTACTTTCATCTACTTCGACCCAGGTCTCTACAAGTTCGAGTGCTCCCTTAGGGCAGACTCCCACACAGGCACCACAGTATCCACACTTATATCTGTTTATCTTGATGCTCACCAGCTCACCTGTAACTTTTAAAGGCAAATAAGGCAATTATGGCATGTTAGGCAGTTTGGCAAATTATGGTAATTTAAGGCAGTAATAACAGTCCTCTATCATATATTTTTTGTTGATTAAAACTGCCAGGGCCTGAAAGATTTTTCTCTTTCAACCTCTAATTTCGAGAAATCAAGGTTTTCTCCGATCTATAGAGCCGCTTTTCCCGCAGACAAACTTTTTTCTTCTAAGACATCAATCATGCCTGTAAGGTTTCCCTTCTCAAAGTCCGGAAGTTTTTCAGTTGCAGGCATAATCTTCCCTGTTATTAATAACTGCAGTGAAATATCTTTGATCGGCTTTCGAGTTCGGCATGATATCAGGACCTGTCCACGAGACGACAAGATTGAGTTCACTGGATGGTATAATTCAGTTCAATTTTTTTAATTAGTTCAATTTTTTGAACTGAATTTGTTCGCAAGCTAATTGCTCGAACCCTTAATGTTCGGACTATTAGTTTGTTTCCTTATTATTCGATTTCAAACTAATTATTAAATTCTATTTATACTTTTTGATCCTGAAGATCGGATTGGAAAAATTGGCACTTGTATTCCTTTTTTAATCTTAATATAGGCTTCTAAACGCACGTCTATCCATCCAAAACTGATTCTCTGACCTAAAGCCCTATCCCACCAGTTTAGTTCCGCTAATTCAGTTATTACTTACCCCATACCAGTTTCTCTCAATTTCCATATAACCTTTCTGTTTTTTCGTTTGAGAATTGTCATCCTGCTAACCTCAAATAGGAGCCAGCCTTACTCTTCCTCTGTTAATGTCAAGCCTGAACTTTTTGCTTATATAAGCTTTCGAAGCTCCGCTTCCGTGTATAAGCAGTTCGACCAGATCTTCGGGCTCATCTATATCTATACCTGCAAGGAAAGAATCATAAATTTCAACATTCTGCCCTGTTTTTTCTGCAATCGAGCAGTGCGTCAGAAAACTCGAACCATAGTACCTGACCCTGTAGCCTGAAGGGCTTTTGATAAACAGTACATTTGTACCCCCGCCTTTTCCCGGGACGATACAAACGTCTTCTTTTGTTGAAGTTATACCTTTAACATGGTCTGGAGAAAGGAGGGGAAGGTCAGCCATAACAATCATAACCGGCTCCTCAGCCTGCTCAAGATACCTGTTAAGAGCTTCATTCAGGTCGTTTTTATCCAGAAGCACATTGGCCTTTGTCATACTCTCAAGCCCGTACATCGATGGACTGAGAATATCGATTGTCCCTATCCCGGCTTCCTTAAGGGTGTCTATCACCTGATTCAACATCAGTTCTACAAACTCTTCTCTCTCTTCCCGAGTCAGGACAGGGGATAATCTGGATTTTGCACTGGTTTTTTTATAAGGGATTACGGCTTTCATCTGAACTCCTGAAAATATAAGTTCGGACATAAATAACATAACATAAATATAAAACTTAATTCGCTGAATTTATATAATTACTTAAAACCCACTGCACACGAAAAAATCCGTTAGTTTCTCCTCTTTCCCGGCTTGCAGGCTTGCTTTCAGCGCCCTAATTTACTTTGAATCGCTAATCGCATCCGGAGGGCACATGGAAATCAACACTTAATAAAACTCGCCCTCCTTAGCGAATTCAGTTTCTTTATTTATATTCAGTCTTCTTGAGCAAGTTGAAAAAGTAGCCTCTCTTGCCCATAAGCAAGCCCTCTTGAGCTCACTTCAGTTTTTATTCATAAATTAGCCCTCTTGAGTGAACGAAGTGAGCGAAAAGGGCAGCGTACTCCCGAGGCGCAATTCGGGCGAGACGGAACTCGGGCTGCAGAGCCGCAACTCTGCCGAGACTGAATTCGGGCGCTTACTCTCTACTGCTAATTTTTGTCTTTCCGAAACTGGGAAGCGGGCCAACTCTATTCGGAAAACCTGGCTCCACTTTCCGGTACAGAGTATCCCTGTGCACAGGAATTCTTCCTGCCCCTTTTATCATCCATTCGAACTCGGCAGGAGACACATATTCCCCGTGGTTCCCTCCGGATGCCGTTGAGATCTGGTCCTCCATAAGCGTGCCTCCGAGATCATTTGCTCCGCATTGGAGGGCGAATTGGGCAAGTTTTTTCCCGAGCTTGACCCAGGTGGCCTGAATATTGTTTACGTAAGTGTGCAGGATTATACGGGAAATTGCAATGAGCTGCAGGTCTTCGAGCCCATTGCTTGCGAATTTCCCGGATGCCAGCATTTTCTCTCCTATCCTGTTATTATAGGGCAAAAAGGACATTGGAATGAGTTCCGAAAATCCGCCGGTCTCTTTCTGGATTTCACGAATGGTAAAGACATGATCCAGGCGTTCTTCGACCGTCTCTACATGCCCGTACATAATGGTAGCATTCGTGGAGATTCCGGTTTTATGTGCGGTCTTTATGGTATCGATCCACTCCTGAGTATTGATTTTTCCGGGACAGATTATTTTTCTTACTCTATCGGAAAGGATCTCGGCTGAAGTTCCGGTAAGAGAGTCAAGCCCACTTTCTTTAAGCCTGCGGAGAGCCTCTTTTACGGACATGCCGGAAATTCCTGCCGCATAGTTTACTTCCATAGGCGAGAGGGCATGAATACAGAGCTCGGGAAATTCAGCTTTTATCGATTCCATAATTTCAAGATAAAATTCCATATCAATTTCCGGGATATACCCTCCCTGGACGCAAACCTCGACAACCCCGGCTTTTCTGGCCTCACCCACCTTTTTCAGGATTTCCTCCACACTAAGTATATACCCTTTTTCTGTCCTGTAGGCGCAGAATCCGCAATTTCCTGCGCATTTGTTTGTAATGTAGATGTTCCTGTTCGTAACATAACTAACGGTGTCGCCTACGGCATGGGCTCGCAGGGTATCGGCAAGTTCGAATAGCTCGAATGGGCTTCCTTCAAGCAGGATAAGCGCATCCTCTTTAGTACAGTTTCCCTGATGTGCCCTTTGAAGAACATCATCGGGGACTGCTGCCGGTTTCTTCACGTACATCCCGATCATTCCTGTTTAAGCTAATATATCTACCCCGATGGATAGACTCATTCCGATACTCTGCACCCTGAGCTCTTCGGATTCCCGAAACCAGCTCATTCACTCTTCCGTACAGAGTGGTTCTTTCTTCTGGAATCCTTCCGGCTCCATAGATCATCCATTCCAGTTCTTCTACGGATATTTCTTCGCCGTTAGAGGCTCCTGCAGATCTGGAGATGCTTTCTTCCATAAGGGTACCCCCAAGGTCGTTAACCCCGCAGTGAAGGGCGAATTGGGCAAGCTTTTTCCCTAACTTCACCCAGCTTGCCTGAATATTGTCTACGTGCCCGTGGAGAAGAATACGGGAAACAGCATAGTTTTTCAGGTCCTCAAGGCCAGACGTGGCATATCGGCCTTCTTTCATCATTTTCTCCCCTACAGGGTTGTTATAGGGCATAAAAGGCAGGGGCACAAATTCCGTAATTCCACCTGTTTCTTTCTGGATTTCCCTGATGATCAATATATGGTCGATCCTTTCCTCCAGGGTCTCAATATGCCCGTACATCATTGTTGCAGTTGTAGGAATGCCTGCAGCGTGTGCCTGGCTGACTACCTCGATCCATTCCGAGGTCTTGAGTTTCAAGGGGCAGATAATTTCCCGCACCCTGTCCGAAAGGATTTCGGCTGCAGTGCCGGGCATGGTGTCAAGCCCACTTCTTTTAAGCCTTAGCAGGGCTTCTTTTACCGGGATTTCGCTGATACGGGAAGCATGGTAAACTTCCATCGGCGAAAATGAGTGGATATGCATTTCAGGGAATTCGGCTTTTATGGTTTCTACGATCCCAAGGTAAAAGTCCAGGCCCACATCAGGCAGGAGCCCTCCCTGGATGCAGACTTCGGTAGCATTTGCCTGTGCTGCTTCCCTTACCTTTGCCATTATTTCATCGAGGCTGAGAACCTTGCCTTGATTTGTCCTGAATGCGCAAAACCCGCAGGTTCCCACACATCGGCTGGTAAAGTTAATGTTCCTGTTTACTACGTAAGTAACCGTATTTCCTGCCGTAAGGGAGCGAAGTTCATCCGCAAACCTGAAGAGTTCGAAAGGAGGTACCTCCAGGAGCAGGAGCCCGTCTTCTTTTGTGCTCTTCCCCTGGTATGCGCGTTCTATAAGGTCTTCGGGAATTTTGCTGTTCATTTTTCTAATTCTCCGCGTGCCCTGTTCAGGGCTGTTTCCTGTAACCTTCCGTATCCGAGAGCGGTGCTATCAGCCCGCCTATCCTGTTCGAATACCACCCTCTTTTTATAAACTGAGGGTAAATTGGCAGGCGTTCTCTGAGCAGAATCGACCCAAGTTTCTCCTGCAGGTCCTTTACATCCGGCCATTCGGCTTCAGGATTAATCCAGTCAATTGTCAGTGGGGATATGCCTCCCAGATCACTCACCCCTTTTGCGATAAGGGCTTTAGGGTCTATAAGGTTTGGGGCAACCTGCACTGCCACGTCAGGAGGAAGGAGCTGCCTGGCAAGCTTTATAGTATCAATCATTTCCTCTACCGTGGGCTCAGGAGAGTTTTCCATGGGTGTTCCGGGCTTTGGGGCGAAGTTCTGGATAATAACCTCCTGGATATGCCCGTATTCCCTGTGAAGATCCGCAATAGCCTCAAGGGACTCGATTCTATCCTTCCTTTTCTCCCCGATCCCTACAAGGAGGCCTGTGGTATAGGGAATCCGGAGCTTTCCGGCTTCCCGGATGGTCTCAAGCCTGAGTTCGGGAAGTTTGCCAGGGCAGTCTTTATGGGCATTAAGGGTTGCCGTGCTCTCAAGCATCAGCCCCATGCTTGCGTTCAAAGGCTTTAAAGCCTTCAGCTCCGAGCGCGTCATAATTCCCGCATTCGTATGAGGAAGGATTCCGATATCGATTGCATTTTCACAGAGAAAGAGAAGGTATTCCAGAGTGGAAGAATAACCGAGTTCTTTGAGCCACTTCCTGTACTCCGGCGCCTTCTCCGGCGCCTCCCCGAAGGTGAAAAGTGCTTCGGTGCACCCCGCCTTTACCCCATTTTCAAGCACAGAAAGAATTTCTCCGGGCTTCATGAGCCTGGCATCCGGTTGCCCCGGCTCCCGCCGAAAGCCGCAGTACCCGCAGCGGTTCCTGCAGATATTGGTTACAGGGATGAAAACGTTTTTCGAGTAAGTTACAAAACTGGAATTTTTTGGTGGAATGATAAAAACACCTGCTGGGTTTGTTTAGCCGAGGATTTTCTTCATGGTTGCAGCCACGCCGAGAGCTACGCCTTCGACTTCGATGCCTCCTCTCCCTTTGGCTCCGTCCCCAACGACGTAGAGCTCGGGAATAGGGGTTTCGTTGCCAGGGTCCGTACCTGAGGCTGCCCTGTTTACCGGCCAGCTGTCATGGTATGACTGGATGAGCAGGACTTCGTATTTTTTGCCCGGAAAGATTTCTTTAAGGTCCTGAAGTCCTAATTCGATTTCAGCCTCGAGATTTTTCACATTCTCAGGGGCTACGTACTGGTGAGACATTGTAAGGTGCTTGCCAGGAGGAGCTAACCTCGGGTCAACCTGGGTAACCTCGTCAATCCCATTTACTCTTTTCGCATATGGAGTCAGAAGAACGCCCGAGTGCCCTACAAGAGGCTCGTCTGCAGCAAGGCAGATCTTTATGCCGGCAGACGGCTTAAGGGTTTCAAGCCTTCTGAGGTATCCTGAAGCTTTCTCTGCTGACAGGGCCTCCCTGCAAAGGCAGGCAGTTGCAACATGCCCCAGATTACTGATTATCAGGTCTGCTTTATAAGCCTCCTCGCCAATAAGCACGCCTGCGGCTTTCCCGTTTTCCAGAAGGATTTTTGAAACCTCGGTCCTGGTCTGGATCTTTCCGCCGTGTGCGGCAATCACACTTTCCAGAGCATCGATTACTCCTTTGCATCCGCCGATAGGAACGCCCGGGCCTCCGAATCTGTACATGTTTTCAATGATTTCGAAAATTTCTTCTACAGAGACTTCGTCACTTCTCAGGCTCAGCGCCCAGCCACAGAAAGCATCGGCAAATCTCACAAGCCATTCATCTTTAATCTGGGTTCTGAGCCAGGTCTGGAGAGTGCTTCCCGTAGGGCGGTTCTTTCGCGTATTCACTATAAGAAGGGCAATTTTCAGGCGGTCTTTGTGCGAGAGAAGTGTGGAAAAATCGGAAAAAGAAATATCCTTGAAACCTTTCCCATAATCCGGGCTGCCCTTTTTCAGGGGCACGCGCACTATTGTATTTTCAGACCTCACGATCTCTACATCAGCTCCGACTTCGCTGAGAAGTTGAGCCAGAGGGCCTGAAGGTCCGTGGGGCAGGATATGGAAAGCTCCGCTCGAAAGCTGGAAGCCTTTGTAATTCAGGTTTGTAAACCTTCCTCCGGTAATAGGAAGCCTTTCAAAGACTTCCACCTGGTATCCTGCCTTTGAGAGCCTGGCTGCACTTAAGAGCCCTCCAAGTCCTGCACCAATTACAATTGCTTTCACGCCGGCACCTCTATGGCCTTAACAGGGCAGTAGAGAGCACAGATCCCGCAGTCTACGCAGGCATCAGTAGCTCGTGCCTTTCCTTTTACCTCTATTGCTCCTTTCTTGCAAAAAGAAGCACACTGGCCGCACCCTACACAGTTATCGTTAATCTTCATGCGATTCCACCAGCTTTCCTATCATGAAAGACTTATTATAATGTATTGGTACAGTGTGTTCTCAGGATTATATCCGGAAGCTTAATTTTCTCTTTGCCGTGAATGCGGCAACTATATGTTGTAATCGGTGATATGTCATTTATTTATTCTCAACTACATATTTTATGCCGTGTTACTGCGGAATTCACGATTATTTTCACTAATATGTCTCAAAAAGTAGAAATGGGATCTTTCATTCCAGAGCTTGAGGCAGGAGGATCTGGACTATCTTTCAGTCCTTTATTATTTTTATTTTCGAAACGGCCTGAAAAGCCTTTTATCCTCAGAATTCATCACGATTATTCGTAATATATGTGCGAACTTTTTATTCAATTTAAGATAATTAAATATTATATATAATTATTCATGTTTGTTCCTGAAGTACTTCTATATATTATAAATTATTTTACTGAGGCCCAGGGGCTGCCCCAGAGTAATAACATAATTATGGCTTATATATAATATCGTAAACGGGCCAATGCTTTTGCTCTGATTTTTTTAGACGTATTCATATTTTAAAAGAGGATTTTTAATTATTTAGACTTAATATTTATATAATATTAATTATCTAGCAAATAATTATAAATAACCCCTCATTCATTTGCAGGACTAATTATAGAGGCCTGTAATCTTAACTATTAATTATATTAATTTCACGCAATTGGATCTATACTGCCTGAAGCAGGAGTTATCCCGCACTTCTGGCAATTTATTACATAATCCCGGGCAAAGAAATCTAAATTTTCAGAGCCCGGAAGCAAATGTCTGTATACAGGAATCCTTTTATTGCAATTAAGGGCCTGTGGATTCAGGCGTTTCCAAAAGGACCTGTGTCTGGACCGAAAGCGATTTCCCTAAAACCCGGGTACTCGGACGCAGTTTTTTGTCCAAAAACCCACAATCCCCGTCATGTAACGCTGCAATTCAGGTTGCTGAACTTTAATAGGTGATATTAATGTCTGGAATAATTGATAGCTACATACCAGTTGCAATATTTCTTGTCATGGCACTTGTTATGCCTCCTATGACAATGTTTATGGTAAAGCAACTGAGTCCGAGGAGCAAGGCAGCCGGCAAATACACGACATACGAGTCGGGTTCGGTTCCCACAGGGACTGCAAGGATCCAGTTCAATGTTGAGTATTATCTCTATGCGATCGCGTTTGTGCTCTTTGATGTTGAGGTGCTTTTCCTTTATCCATGGGTTACAGTTTATAAGGGACACGGGATCACCTCAATCGCAGTAATTGAGATGTTTGCCTTTGTTTTCATACTGCTCTTTGGATACATTTATCTCTGGAAGAAGGAGGCCCTTACATGGGTGAAGTGAAGGAGGAAAAAACGAGTAAATCCGATGAAACGTCTGAAGAAATCCCTGGCGTTATCACAACAACGACCAGTGCGATTCACAATCTTCTTAAGAAAACCAAGGCTCAGGATCTGATCAACTGGGGAAGGAAAAACTCGCTGTGGTTTATGACCCAGCCTATGGGCTGCTGCGGAGTTGAGATGATCGCCACAGGCTGTGCCCACTATGACACTGACCGCTTCGGGATCATTCCAAGGAACTCCCCGAGGCAGGCTGATGTCATGATTATCAGCGGTTATGTGACAAAGAAATACCTGCCTTCTTTAAAGAGGCTCTGGGAACAGATGCCTGCGCCGAAATGGGTCATCTGTATGGGAGACTGCTCCATAAGCGGCGGGCCTTTCTACGAATCCTACAGCACTGTGCAGAATATCGATGAAATCTTCCCGATTGATGTTTTCATTCCAGGATGTCCGCCAAGGCCCGAAGCCCTGCTTCAGGGATTCGTGGAGCTTCAGGAAAAAATCAAGGCCAAAAAAGACCGGGGTACGGAGTATTAAGCTTACTGAGGTTCTTCTGAACTTTCAGATTCATTCGAGGGAAAATTATGGATGTTACAGAAATTCTCAAGTCATTAACAGGTACATTTCCTGAGGCAATTTCCGAAGCAACCGCCGAATCCGAAATCCGCGCCAGGGCTTACGTGAATACGGAGAAGGCGAAAGAAGTCTGCCAGTACCTGAAGGATTCCCTTCAATTCGATCACCTCTGCTCAGTCTGCGGGGTGGACTATATAAAAAGGAATGAGCTTGAAGTAGTCTATCATATTGCATCATATGACCATCCTGTGGTTCTGACGCTCAAGGCCAGGCTTCCGAGGGAAAATCCGGAAATCGAATCTATTGTATCGGTGTACTGGAACGCAAACTGGTATGAGAGGGAAACATACGAACTTTTCGGGATTATGTTTAAAAACCACCCGAACCTGAAGCCACTTGTACTTCCCGAAGATATGCTTGGAGAATGGCCCCTCAGGAAAGATTACGAGGGCTTTCCGAATAAAACAGCCAGAAATCTGGTGTGAGGGTGAAAAATGGAAGAAAAGCTTGGATCAAATGAAATGATCGTACACCTGGGCCCTCAGCATCCCATGCAGCCCGGCCCCTTCAGGTTAAACCTGAGATTAAAAGGGGAAACAGTCGTGGATGCCGAGGTAGAACTGGGATTCATTCACAAGGGTATTGAAAAAATCCTGGAAAACAAGACTTACCTCCAGGGAATTACAATCGTGGACAGAATCTGCTACCTTGTAGCCCTTGTAAACGAGGAATGTTTTGTAGGCTGTACCGAAAAATTATTAGGTATCGAACCGCCTGAGCGAGCTCAGTATATAAGGGTTATTCTTGAGGAACTCACAAGGCTTCAGAGCCACCTGCTGGGTATGGGCGAATTCGGAGAGTTCATTGGTTTTGTCTCCATGTTTATGTACACGATCAGGGAAAGAGAAGAGATTCTCGGGCTGATCGATATGGTAACAGGGGCCAGAATTACTCACAGCTACCTGAAGTTCGGAGGAGTTCGTGACGACCTTCCTGATGGGTTTAAAGAAAAATCAACTTCTGTCCTGAACAACCTCAAAAAAGCTGTTAACGACTTCGAGGAAATGTTCCATACTGACAGGATCTACAGGGAAAGGACTGTCGGAGTCGGTATCCTGACTGCTGACGCCGCAAAGAGCCTTGGGGTTTCAGGGCCTGCCCTGCGTGCAACCGGTGTACCCTTCGATATCAGGAAAAATGAGCCTTACCTGGTTTATAAAGACCTGGACTTTAAGGTCTGCACCGAAACCGCAGGGGATTGTTTTGCAAGAGTGCAGGTCAGGATTAATGAGATAAGGGAAAGTATCTACATAATAGAGCAGTGCCTTGACCAGATTCCCGGCGGCCCGCTCTTCCCGGAAGATACCCTGTATGGCAGGAGAACTCCGGTAATGAGAGTTCCGGCCGGTGAGGTATTCCACAGAGTGGAAGACCCGAGAGGGGAAATGGGAATGTATATGATCTCCGACGGCTCGGACAAGCCGTACAGGGTCAAGATCAGAGGGCCTTACTACCCTACCCTGCAAGCCCTGCCTCCCCTCATCAAAGGCACAACCGTTGCAGATGTAGCAGCAATTTCGGGCAGCATGGATGGCTGTACCAGTGAAGCGGACAGGTGATTATAATGCCGATAGAGATTCCTGAATTTATACTTCCTTTACTTCCCTGGATCCGCGGAACAATCGGCCTTTCTCTGGTTGGAGTTATTTTCCTCGGAGCAATGGGAGCTGTGTGGCTCGAACGAAAGCTTTCTGCTGATATCCAGTCCAGAATGGGACCCTGCCGCGTAGGAAAATACGGGCTCCTGCAGCTTGTAGCCGATGCAATCAAGCTCTTTACGAAAGAAGACCTAAGACCACGAAATGCTGACAGCTTACTTTTCAATAATGCTACTATCTTCATGATGGGCTCGGTTTTTCTTATGCTGGTTGCCATTCCCGTGGGCGCGGTCTTTATTAATGGGGTCGAATACCCGCTTGCAGTCACCCAGATGGACATCAGTGTACTTTACATCGAAGCAATGTCTGCGATCTCGATTTTCGGGATTTTCATGGTGGCTTACGGCTCGAACAATAAATATTCCCTGCTCGGGGCTTTCCGAAACTTCGCCCGGATGGTCGGGTATGAAGTGCCTCTCGGATTAAGCGTCGTAAGTGTAGCTGTTATGACAGGTTCCCTGAGTATCGTGGAAATTTCAAGGTCACAGGGCCTTCTCTGGAATATCTTCCTGCAGCCTCTGGGATGCTTTGTATTCTTCGTATCACTTATGGCCGATATGGGCAGGCTTCCCTTTGACCAGAACGAGTCCGAAGAAGAACTTATAGCAGGCTGGATTACGGAATACTGTGGAATGCGTTTCGGGCTCGGTTTCTTTGCCGAATATATCCACATGATCCTTGGTTCTTTCCTCGTAGCCCTTCTCTTCCTCGGCGGCTGGAACGTACCTGGCTTTGTTGCAAACAACCCCGTGCTTGGCCTTATTGCCCCAACAGGTTTCCTGATCGTAAAAGTTGTCTTTGTACTTATGGTAATTATAGGCCTCAGGTGGGCTGTTCCGAGATTCAGGATAGATCAGGTTGTAGACCTGAGCTGGAAAAAACTGTTTCCTCTTGCCCTTTTAAACCTTGTCTGGGCCGTAGGGCTCGGACTCTACCTGGGAGCGTGAGATCATGGTTCTTAAAAACATTAAGTACGCGATTAAAAACATTTCAAAGCCTCCCGTAACCAGGATGTACCCGGAAAAATGCAGCGAGCTTTCCGACCGGTTCAGGGGGCTTCAGATACTTGATAAAAGTAAATGTATAGGCTGTGGCATCTGCGCCAATACCTGCCCTAACGCCGCAATCAAGATCGTAAAAGCTCCGATTGCGCCAGGCAGCGAGAAACAGCGCTGGTTCCCCCAGATTGACATAGGCCACTGCCTTTTCTGCGGGCTCTGTATCGACCAGTGCCCGAAAGGCGCGCTTTCAAGCGGTAAGGAATACACTAAAGGTCTCATTAAGTGGAAACACAAAGACCTGCTTATGACCCCTGATAAACTTTCCAGGGAAGTCGACCTTGAGAAAGGTGACGAGAAATGATCGGACTCGAAACGATCGGAGCAGCCGTGGAAATGGCTGTCTTCGGGCTTCTTGCTGTTATCACAGTATTCTTTGCAATCTTCGTGGTAACCGCAAAGGATGTTGTCCGGGCCGGACTTGCCCTCATTATGTGCATGTTTGGAGTTGCAGCTCTCTACATCCTCTTAAACGCCCAGTTCCTGGGAATTATTCAGGTGCTGGTTTATATAGGAGCAATCGGGGTGCTGATCCTCTTTGCAGTTATGCTTACAAAACGTGAGATCGGAGGTGAACCCGGTGCGGATTAATCGGCCTTTAGCCTTTCTCGTAGCCCTGCTCTTTACAGCTGTTGTGGTAGTTGGAGCTTTTGGGACCTCCTGGAACACGGTTTCCGAACTTCCTGAAAACCCGGCTGACCAGAGTAATATAGAAGGCATAGGTATGCTGATCTTTACCCATTACGTAGCGCCTTTTGAGGTCCTTTCAATTGTCCTGCTCGCATCCCTTATAGGAGCGATCTATATGGCAAAAGGGGAGGGCAACCGATGATTCCTTTAAGCTTTTATCTCGGGCTTGCAGCCCTGCTCTTCTCAATCGGACTCTACGGTGTAATGACACATAAAAACGGTATCAGGATGATTATGTGCATAGAGCTCATGCTCAACTCCGCAAACCTGAACCTGGTAGCTTTCTCAAGTTTCACGGACACCCTGAACGGGCAGGTTTTCGCCATGTTCTCAATTGCCCTTGCAGCTGCCGAAGCAGCGGTCGGGTTTGCAATCTTCATGGCAATCTACAGAATGCACGATAAGATCAACCTTGATGAGCTCAACATCCTGAGGTGGTAAAAACGGCTCTGGAAGAATTTGCATTTTTAATCCCCCTACTTCCGGCACTGGCTTTTGTGATCACCTTCTTCTTCGGCAAGAAAATGCCATCAGGTGGTGCCGTCGTCCCTATTCTGGCAATTGCCGTCTCCTTCGTAATCTCTTTAGCGATTACGCTCAGGCTGCTGGCAAATCCGGAAGAGGTCGTAAGCCAGTCCTATTCCTGGTTTGCAGTGCTCAATATCGGAGTGTTGATTGATCCTCTGGCCGCAGTGATGCTGTCAATGGTCTCCTTCGTGAGCCTGCTTATCCATATCTATGCAGTTAGCTATATGTCTCATGATCCCGGAAAAGCCAGGTACTTTGCAGAAACCGCACTCTTTACCGCGGCAATGCTTTCCCTGGTGCTCTCGGACAATATTCTTCAGCTCTTTGTTTCCTGGGAACTTGTAGGGCTGTGTTCCTATCTCCTGATAGGCTTCTGGTTCGAAAAGCCCTCGGCTGCAGCTGCTGCCAAGAAAGCTTTCCTGACAACCCGGATCGGAGACGTAATGTTCCTTACGGGAATAATCATACTGACTTCCGACCTCCTGAAACTTGCAGGAGGCTTCCAGGACGGAACATACCTGCTCCGTTTTGACGAAATCTTCAGCTACATCCCGCAGCTATCGGCTCTTCAGGCAAATATTTTCGGCTTTGAAGTAAGCCACCTTACTATTATCACCCTGCTCTTCTTCGGAGGAGCTGTAGGAAAGTCCGGGCAGTTCCCCCTGCATGTATGGCTGCCTGATGCAATGGAAGGCCCGACAACCGTTTCAGCCCTCATCCATGCTGCAACAATGGTTACTGCCGGGGTCTACCTGGTTGCAAGAACCTTCCCGATGTTTATTGCAGCCCCTGACTCCCTTATGGTTGTTGCCTACTTCGGAGGTTTTACCGCGCTCTTTGCAGGCACTATGGGCATTGTTATGAATGACCTCAAGCGTGTGCTTGCTTTCTCTACAATCAGCCAGCTCGGAGACATGGTGCTCGGTCTGGGTCTTGGTACGCCAATCGGTCTTGAAGCGGTCGGCATCTCCATCTTCCATCTGATCAACCATGCTTTTTTCAAGGCACTCCTTTTCCTCTGTGCAGGCAGCGTAATCCACGCAGTAGGCACCCAGGACATGAGGGAGCTCGGAGGCGTAGGAAAGGTAATGCCCATTACTGCTGCCACCATGACAATTGCAGCCCTGGCCCTGGCAGGGTTCGGGATTCCGGGAACTTCAATAGGAACAAGCGGTTTCTTCTCAAAGGATGCAATTATTGAGGCTGCCTATCTCTTCGGAGAACACAGCAACAACTGGATCCCCTACCTGTTCTCGATTGCAGCCGCACTCCTCACGTCGATTTACATCTTCAGGCTGATCTTCATGACCTTTACAGGGAAGCCGAGAAGCAACTATCACGGGCACGAGTCCCCTGCCATTATGACCATCCCCCTTTCCATTCTGGCACTTTTTGCCCTTGTGTTCGGAGGGCTGACCCAGACAGGGTTCATGGCTTTCCTTGAAGAGACCTTTGCCAACACTTTCGTTAATCTTGATATAGGAAGCCTTGCAGGCATAGGCGGAAACGAGCTTGTAGAGGCAGCAGGGCACGAGCCGGTCTTTGTCCTGTGGCTTCCGCTAATAGTCGCCGTTGCAGGCCTTGCAGTCGCTTTCGTGATCTACTATCTGAGGATAATAAAACTCGGGCCTCTTGCTTCCATGAAGAATCCGGTTTACAGGCTGCTCTACAAGCGCTATTACCAGCATGAGATCTATACCCAGTTCATCTCACTCGGAATCGTATACGGAGTCATTGCTTTCCTTTCGCAGGTTGTTGATGTGATAGTTGACAGCATCGTGGAAGCAATAGGAATTCTTACAGTCGGTGTAAGTGAGGAACTCCGGAGAATTCAGACCGGGGTTGTCCAGACTTATGCAACTGCAGTAATTGCGGGTGTGAGCCTGCTAATAATACTTGTTAAATTAATAACGGAGGTGCTCTGATGCTGCCGGTCGCATCACTGTTGATTCTGGTGCCGCTGATTTTCGCAGCAGTGACCTTTTTCACAAAAACGAAAGAACAGGCTGCAGGCCTGGGCTTTTTAGGGTCCATTGTGACTCTAGGCCTTACCCTGTACGCCTACCTGAACTTTGACAGCAGCACGGCTGCCATGCAGTTCTTTGAATCGATAGAGTGGATTCCCTCGCTCGGAGTTAACTATTCAGTCGGAATTGACGGCATTTCCATGCTCCTTATTCTCCTGCATTCAATAGTTATTCCCTTCCTGATCCTTTATAGCTGGAAGGAAGACAGGGAAGCCCCGAACAGGTTCTACGGGCTGATTCTTACCATGCAGGCTGCAGTTATAGGAGTCTTCGTAGCCCTTGACTTCCTGGTCTTCTATATCTTCTGGGAACTTACCCTCATTCCTCTCTTCTTCATGGTGAATATCTGGGGAGGAGGAAAGCGGGTTCATGCGTCTTACAAATTCTTTATTTACACGCATGTTGCCTCCCTGATAATGCTTCTCGGGATCTTCGGGCTCTTCTACGCCTCCTGGCAGCAGACAGGGGTTCCTTCCTTTGATATAAGAGAGCTGGTCTCGCAGTTCCAGTTCTTCGAATCCGGCCTCTTAAGGGATGCAATCTTCCTCTCGATTATCTTCGGATTCCTGGCAAAGCTGACTACCTTCCCCTTCCACTCGTGGCTTCCGGATGCTTATACCGAAGCCCCGACCGCAGGCAGTGTACTCTTTATCCTGCTCAAAATCGGAGGATACGGACTTTTCAGGATCTCTCTTCCCATGCTCCCGAACACTGGCAGCCCTGACCTTATGATCAATATGCTGGGCCTGCTCGGGGCTTTCAGTATAGTTTACGGGGCGCTTGTGGCTCTGAGGCAGAAAGACCTCAAACGCATGATCGCTTACTCCAGTTTGAGCCACATGGGATTTGTCGTACTGGGTTCGGCCGGCTTCATTGCCCTGTCGGTTTCAGGTGCTATGTTCCAGCAGTTTTCCCACGGGCTTATAATGAGCATCCTGTTCATGTCCGCAGGCGCTATCCAGACCAGCACAGGCACAAGGATCATCAACAACCTTGGCGGGCTTGCAAAGAAAATGCCGAAGTTGACTGTGGTTATGATGGTCGGCTTTATGGCATCCCTCGGCCTTCCAGGACTGACTGGTTTTATTGCCGAATTCCTGGTGCTGACCTTCAGCTACGTTACCCTGCCTGGCTTTGTGCTGTTTGCCCTGCTGGCAATAGTAATTACTGCAGGTTACCACCTCTGGGCAATGCAGAGAGCAATGTTCGGAGTGTACAATGAGAAACTCGGGGATATCAGGGATATCAATTCCCTTCAGGTCTTTTCCATGGCAGCAATTGCCCTGCTTGTGCTGTATTTCGGCCTGAACCCGAGTCCGGTGCTTAATATGATGATTACGAATTCGGAAGCAATAGTAAGCCTCGCGGCTGCCCTGGGGGTGTAAGAAATGGAGAATTTGATGTTCCTTGCACCTGAAATCGCAGTCGCTGCAACCGGCCTGATCATACTGCTTATAGGGGTCTTCATGTCCCCCCGGACCAAGAATGTGCTGGGTTACCTGGCAACGTTGGGAGTGCTTGCAGCTCTTGTCCTGACAGTACAGAGTTTCGGGACCGAAGCTTCAATATTTTACGACACTCTCAGTATCGATGCCCTCTCCCAGTTCTTCAAACTGGTCTTCCTGGCAGTTGCGCTGATCGTTTCGGTTGCTTCAATCAAGTATAATGAAAACAGCGACCATACCGAAGAGTTCTATACCCTGGTGCTTTTCGCAACCTTCGGGATGATGGTTGTTGCATCCGCAAACGACCTGATCCTGCTCTTCTGTGCTTTTGAGCTGGCAAGTCTTGCCACCTTTGCACTTGCAGGCTTTGAAAAACAGAATGCACGGTCGCTTGAAGGCGCCATGAAGTACTTTGTAATAGGCGCGGTTTCTTCAGCGCTTATGCTCTTTGGGATCTCTTTTGTCTACGGGGCAACAGGCACTACCAGCATTCCCATGATTGCTGAAAACGCCGCCCTTCTGGCAGAAAACCCGATCGGGCTTGTTGCAGTAGTGCTGCTTATTGCAGGTTTCGGCTTCAAGATGGCGCTTGTGCCCTTCCACATGTGGGCTCCGGATACCTACCAGGGGTCCCCTTCAGTTGTTTCATCCCTGCTTGCAGCCGGGTCGAAAAAGATGGGCTTTGTGGCAGCTTTCAGGGTTTTCATCCTGGCCCTTCCCGCCCTTCAGACTGACTGGCAGTTTGCCTTTACGCTCCTGGCAGTCGTAACCATGACCTTCGGAAATGTGGTTGCAGTATCCCAGACCAGCGTAAAACGTATGCTCGCCTACTCTTCCCTTGCCCAGGCAGGATATATTGCAATGGCTTTTGTGGTAATGACCCCAATGGCCCTTACAGGCGGAATCTTCTATACCCTTGCCCACGCATTTATGAAAGGAGGCGCCTTTATCGCAGCCGCAGCCGTGGTCTGGATGATTACCACGCAAAAGACAGGAGACCTTGATGTCCCGGATCATCTGGACAGCTTCAGGGGCCTTGGAAAGAGAATGCCGCTGGCTGCCCTTTCAATGACGATTTTCGTCTTTGCCCTTGCAGGTATCCCCCCGACTGCAGGTTTCATGGCCAAGCTGGTGCTCTTCTCTTCCACCATTGAAGCAGGCATGGCCTGGCTTGCAGTAGTCGCAGTCCTGAACAGTGCCCTCTCACTGTTCTATTATGCACGGCTTGTAAGGTACATGTATTTCCTGCCCCCCGAAGGCAAAAAGATAGGCATGCCTTTCCCATATGCAGCAGCTCTCCTGCTTGCAGTGGCCGGCGTGCTGGCAATGGGCGTCTGGCCCGAACCCTTCATGCAGTGGGCAATGGATGCAGCACAGGTACTGATCTAAGGAGGTATGAGAAATGACAGATTGTGATCTTTGCGGAAAAGGAATCCCGACCGTTATCCCGGTTCGGACCTTCCCTCCCCTCCTCAAATTCGCCTATCCTGAGGGTGTCTGGAAAGGGCTATGTGAGACCTGTCTCGATTCCGCCCAGAAAACGTATTTAAATGCAGGCAAAAACGAAACCTTATGCAGGAGAGGCAAGTGCTCCCTCTGCGGAAGAAAAGGTGGAGTATTTCTAGTTGAACTTCAGATCCCCAATTTTTCAAAAGGAATCGTAAAAAAGAATTCCCCGGTTTGTTCAAAGTGCCTGGAATCAGTCAATGAGACTTATATCAGGTTCAAAAGAGAACAGATCGAGCAGGCTCATGAAGAAGGCCGTATACACGGGCACGAACATGTCCATGAGCACTGAATTCGAGTGAAGCTGCGTTTTGCGGCTTTATTTTCTTATTTTTTTAGTGAGTTCGGTTTCATGGCAAAATGTGGATTGACTTTTCTCGTAAAAGCTTTTTATAGAAGCTTTAAATGGTAGCTGGAAGGGCTCTAAAGCCTGGGTTATTCAGATTTTGCCTTACTTTATGAGAAAACGGCCTAAAGTAATTGCTACCATCTGGATTATACAAATCTGTCGTTCTCAATTATCTTTTCAATATCCCGTTTCAATTCAGGCAGTCTTTCGTTAACCGTATTCCATACCACGGCCAGATCCACACCGAAATAAGCGTGGATTAGTATATCACGAGTTCCAGCAATTTTTTTCCAGGAGACGGATGGATTTTCCTTTCTTATCTCATAAGGAATATGTTTTGCTGCTTCTCCAATAATTTCAAGCGCATGGGTTACGGCAAATACTGTTTTTTAATCATGGATAAACTGGTCAAAGTCCATTCCTTCAATAAAACGTTCACAACTTTCAATAGTATCAAGGATATCCTGCAAATAATCTCTAATAGTGCGTTCTGTCATACCTGCACGACCTCTTCAAGAATCCTTTCCCCAATTGTTGGCTTCAGTGCATTTTTCATCACCAGATCTACTTTCACTCCCAGCATATCCGAAAGTTCCTGTTCGAGCCCGATGAATTCAAAGAGGTCAGGTATTTTAGAAAATTCGACCAGAACATCGAGGTCACTATCTTCTTTCTGCTCCCCGCGAACATAAGACCCAAAAATCCCCAGATAACTAATCTTATATTCCTTTGAAAGTTCGGGAAAATGCTGTCTCAGAATCCTAATAAATTCTGCCGCGTCTCGCTTTTTATCCTTTGACTCAATATTTATCTTGACTGTCATTATAGCCTCAATTAGTCCTGGCTTCTAAGTATTACCCTAAAAGCATTCAGGTAATATACTTATGTTCGGTATTTAAAAATAAGGCTTAGTAGTGTTCCTGAATAAGTTTTTTCGTTTTTTTGGCGGATTCTGCTCCAGGGAAGAGTACATATTGATCTATTTTTAGTTTTGTCTATTTCCACTTTATCGAATTTCCTTTTTCTGGTACAGACGGTATTAGGGTCCTTCCAAATCAGTGCTAAAACTAAGGCTTTTGGATGCTTATTTTGGAGAATAGATATGCATTTAGAATCTCCCCAACAAAGGTACACTCTAAAAATCAATTTTTTAGTAAAATAATCCATAATAATCTTTAAAATTGATAAATTGTCGACATAAAATATTTATTTGTCCACAGCATATGTTTGTTTATAACTATGGCATCTGAGGTCATTTTCATCCATGAGAAATTTAATGATAAAAGCGAGGAAAAGAGATCTTAAATTAATTAATTGGAGCACCTGAGCCTTCTAAATAGTAAATAGATTATTTAATGAATGTACCTTAACTGGGGGAGGACTAACACTATATTTAATTGGACAAATAAGGCATAATAGCCCTTAAAAATATTAATTATTTTTTAAGGGGTCTAGATGGTATATAATTTTAAATCTGATCTAAGGGAAAAGAAATCGAGTGCAGACATAATTGCAGGCAGGGGCACAAAAATATTAAACATTAAGTAAAGTTGCGTTTTGTGCTTTCTCTTTTACTAATTTTTGTAGTATTTCCTTATGAAGTGCCTGCGAATTGATTCTTGTTTCTTCTTCTCAACGGCTTTTTATATTCAACACTGATATCTCTTAATAAATTAAATTTATTCATTATTGGTTCTTTCAGACTTATATGCGTTTATATAATGAAACACTGGATCTTTCCTGATTTGGTTTATATATATTTATTATCCATATGTCATATTTTATCATACCTTCACAAAAAAGAAAAGTATATTTATTAGTTATACTTTCCAACTATGAAAAGTATTTTATTAATTATATACATATTTTTTATATGTATACTGTTGAAGAGATTTATAAAATTGTTGGGGTGCAGAGGTGAGGTTAGAAAGGAAATTCGATTTCATTGACATACACGGTTAAGATCGAAAATTAGTATAGATTTGTGGAGAAATCTCTAAACTACGAATTTGGTTAATCCGGTTTTATTGAAATAATAACAGCTTGGAAAAGTAAGAAGAAAACTTGAAAGCTTGATATCAGAAAAAGTGCCTTTCTTTCTTATCCAGGAATATATCGACAAAAATGCCTGCCTGATGTGGGTATAAGAGTGTGTAAACGCAAAACTTGTGAATTTTTTAACAATCTGCTATATGGAGTACTAAATAATTCTGGTGATGTATAATGAATCTCAATTTAAATCTAAAATTATTAACATTTCTGGTTTTACTGCTGGCATTCACTGCCATAACCGGGGGAGCGGCTTCTGCCGTGGAGGAAGGTCGTTCTGGAGGTCCTGATTATTTTGGCTATACGTTTAAAGATAGTAACGTCGCAGGTGGTCCAGCTTACGACTGGATAGAGATTGCATGGACGGGAACAAGGATACTACCCTGTATTGACGATAAATAGGTGAACGGCGTTCCTGTTGGTTTCTTATTCAACTACTATGGTACTGATTATAGCCAAGTAAGCGTAACTAATAACGGGATTACTCTTCCCGGTGACGGAACAAACCAGTGGGAAAATCAACCTATCGGAAGCAGCACCCTCCATAATTTCATCTCACCTTTTTGGGATGATCTTGTTACATGGAGCTCGGATGGCGCGGTCTATTATCAGGTAATTGGAGAAGCTCCGAATAGAAAACTCGTTGTCGAATGGTTTGAGAACCAGCACCGTACATCTTCTGGAGCCTCACCTTCTGGAGGCACCTTCGAAGCTATAATTTATGAAGGTACGAATGACATTAAGTTCCAGTATAAGGATGTTGATTTCGGATCCGATTCTTATAATAATGGGGTATCAGCCACTGTCGGTATTGAGAGTGATGATGGTAGAGGCTTACAATATTCGTATAACGAACCTGTAATTAGCCCGGATCTGGCAATTTTGTTTAAATACCCGGCATCTGTAACAGTTGAAGCAGGCGAGGATAAGATTGCGGATGAAGGAACAAGTGTAGACTTTGAAGGAACCATTACGGCTTCAGGATCACACACCTATACTTCCCACTGGGACTTTGGCGACGGCTCGGAGGGAGACAATTCTCTTAGAACTTCCCACACCTACGCCGACAACGAAGTTTACACAGTTACTTTGACTGTAACTGATGAACAAGGCAATTCCGCCAGCGACACATTAACAGTCACGGTAAATAATGTTGCTCCTGATGCCGGTGAAATCAATTCCCCGGTTGATCCTGTACAGCTCGGAACGCCGGTAACGGTT
>CAZSVY010000252.1:0-8344 GCA_964610495.1 uncultured Methanosarcinales archaeon | reverse complement strand
TTCTTCTACGGCTTCTGTTCCGCCTTCTTGATCATTGACAATTAAAGTAACAATCAGGGCCTTTAATCCGAAAGCAATAGGCTCTTCGACGATGTCCCCATGAAGGTCGGCTCCTGCCGGAATTGCGGCTTTGAGCTTTTCTTTTAGCTCTGCAAGGTCAGTGTCGATACTTTGTGGCATAATTTTTATCTTTGCTGCTACATCGCCCATTATGACTCCTCTTATCCTTTAACTGGTTCCTGTTGACCAGGTTTAGTTTTGGTTTTTACAAACCGTTTTTCATTTCATTCGGGAATTTGCCTGAAATCAGGGAGCTTTGTATCCGCACTTGGGGCAAGTATATACATTACCCTGCTGCCTGCAGCTTCCGCATCTTCCGACCTCTGCTCCGCACTGCGGGCAGGGAAACTTTACATAGCCCTTTTCCACAAGACGAATCCCGCATGAAGTACAGTATTCAACATTCTGTGATGACATTTTTTTCTCCTTAAAATTTATATCATATAGTAAATTTGTATTAAATTACCAGCGATCAGACGCCTTCGCATTAGTTCTCTGCTTTCCGGGCGCCTTTATTAATATTAGCAGTTTAATAAGCTGAATATAAATAATGCTTTTTGATACGCTTTGCTTCTCCCCTAACATATACAATATACAATTTAAATATTCCCCTTTACCACCGTACCATATACAGGCTTTCCGTACACTGCCTGAACCACCCTTTCCGGGGATTTACCGTTTACTATTAAACATTCCATCCTGTTTTTCAGGAGAAACACAGGTAAGGCAGGATCAACACAGCTTGCGCAATCCCCTATCAAACTAGCAGCAGAAATTTTCCTGATCAGTCTCCCCTCCTGAAATACTCCATCTACATCCGTAGCCTTAATAAACGTTGCTTCTGATTGTTTTGCAACCCAGGCAGCAATAGTGTCAGAGGTAACATCCCAGGTATGAGGCAAAGGATCTTCAGCTTTCAGGAGCCTGTAAGGAAAGAGGATGGACACTCCCTGAGGCATATCTATTATCGAATCCGTAGCTGCGGCACTGCTTTTGTCCTTCAAATAAAAGGCATACTGCTCCATGCCAAGAATAGCCATCCAGTGAGCTGCATCGACACTGAGAGAGAACTTATCGTCAACTACTCTTACGGCATCAGCAAACACTCCTCCTCCGGGTATGAGGAGAATAGAAAAGGGGAATCTCCCGCACGCATGTGTGTCTTTGGTAACCATCGAGTCTAGGGAGCCAAATTCTTTTACCAGCCTATCTACAAGTTCGGGAGCTTCTTTTATCAGGCTTCCACCTATTTTGACCACGAATCTCATAAGTTTTCCTTTCAGTAATTTTTCTTTCATCACTTTAATGCGGAAACTCTCTTAATATTTGCTTCTTCTCTCCCGGATCCGGAACTTCAGGTATCCAGCAGTCGAGCAGCAGCATATGCCGGAAAAACCTTTGAAATTTCCTCTCCCCAGTGCTTGGAAACTGAAATGCATTCGAAGCCAAGTCTTTCTGCAGCCTCTTTTATCAGGAACTCTCCAAGACCTGCTGCTGCGATTTTCTTAAGCCCGTTTCTTTCCGCAACCTCAAAAAGCGATTCAGCCAGGGCAGAGACCTGTTTTTCCTTAACCTGTGCTGCTATTGCATGTATCTCTCCTTCTCTGATTTCTGAAAGGTCTGCACAGACCAGCCTTGCAATTCTGCGCATAGCATCGGTTTTGCTCCTGCCCGTTCCATCTGCAGTTTCACAGGTATACCTGTTTTCATCGATTTTTTCAAGCAAGAGATAAACATCTGCAGTTGTTGCAAAAAGCTCTGATGCAGTCCTGCACCAGCCCTGTTCGACTTCTACTTTTTCAAGAAGTGCAGCAAGGTTTGTCCTGAGTATGCCTGAATATACAAGTTCGCTCCGCTTCAGGCGTTCAAAATCCGTAAGTCCGGCTTTATGCTCTCCGGAAATGATAGGTATAATATCGCTTGTAGTACTGCCTATATCCACGAATATGCAATCGCCTATTTCTGCTCCAATCAACCTGGCTGAAGCCGCCCAGTTAGCAGCAGCAAGGTCCTTTAAATTGTCAGTTTCGCTCTGGAACCTGCCCCTGTTATTTATATACGAGACTTTTGTAAAACCAAACGCCGAATCAACAGCTTCCTTTATAAACCGGATACCTTTTTCCTTGTTTTCAAAGCAGTCTGCAAGTTCTCCGGTCATAACGACAGCAACTTTTTCGGGCTTTAGCTTCAGGGCGATTTCCTTTAAGATTTCCTTAAGTCGGGTGTTTTTCCAGAGAGGCAGGTAGTAAAGTTCTATAAGTGTCCCATCCGAGGAGGCAAGCTTAGTATTTGCTCCTCCAATATCGAGTCCGATAACCTTAGAATTCATTTTGATCCCTTTGTCCGGTGTTTTTTCCAGTATTTTTTATTATTCATAACTTTTCTGGCTTTCAGCCTGTCCGAAAAGCTCTCCCAGCGCATCCTTTGAAAAGCAGTATTCTCCTTCAATATACACAGAATCAGGAAGTTCTCCGAACTTGTTTTTCAAAAGGAGATCGCCTATTTCCTCCCGCATAACACGGCTTATTCCAAAAAGTGAAGCTGTGGGTCTGGGGTTCACATCCACGATATATGGAATGTCAGCAAGTACAATATCTATACCCACATATCCAAAGCACTTCAAGCATTCTGATACGGAGATTGCAGTTTCATAAAGTTCTTCTCTCCTTGGGGTCTGGTAGGGAGTCTGGCTTCCATTGTATTTTATGCCGAAAACGCCGGTATTTTGCTCGTTTCCTCCGGTTGCGCCTTTATTCCGGCCAAATTCTATGAACTGACGATTTACCGTGAGAGGAAGCGGTTTTTGCCCTGCAATAAGGCTTACACTAAGGTGCATCCCCTCAATATATTCGCTTGCAATGAACTCTTCATTATACTCGAATTCCGTAACAAGGTATGTTGCCTCTGCTCCGCAGCCGAACCTGGGCTTTGTAATGTATTTTTTGCCTTCCTCAGCCTTTTTTGCGATCTCAGGGACTTTAATTCCAGCCTTACCCAGGATTTCCGTGCACAGGAATTTATCCGCACAGCAGGCTGCCGACTCGGGAGAACAGCCAAGGTTTACGGTGCTCTCTTCAAGAATTCCATTCAATTCCGGAAGCATCCAGTCAGGGGCAATAATTAGCCCGGCGTCACAGTCCTGTGCTTTTCTCTCAATTACCTGCCCGAAGTTTTCGGCCGTCGACTTAAGAACAGTGCCTGCACAGATCTCTGTGCCTGCCGAAGGGTAGTATACTTCATGCCCCAAACGGACAAAGCTTTCTGTGAGTGTTTTTAGCATAGCTGCTCCCTCGGGGATCAGGGACTTTTCAACGTCCGTGCCGACAGCGAATTCTGCAATAAGTATTTTCATTGGAAAAGAAAATCCCGGTCATTTATATATTACTTTTTGTCCTGTGAGATTAAGAAAAGCAGATTAGATGAGAAGGAAAGAAAAAAGGGAGACAGTATAAATCGGATATAATAAGTAAAAGTTTATATAATTTATATAGTTTATTCCTTAAAAGTTAAACGTGCAAAATATACAGGTGCCTGGTGCTATTGAACAGAAAAAATCCTAATTCCCAGTCGGTATTTGAGAACTCGTTTGTTAAGACCCTTTCTATTGCGGTTCTCATGGGTATATTCCTTGTTGATATGGGGCTCGGGCTTTTTGAGATCTTCTCTACTAAATCAAGTCCATTGCCTACAGCGGTCGTACTTTTAATCTTCGCAGTAATGTTTATTGCGGGCATGGTTTTCTTTGAAAGGCATGGACTGGATATTCTCAGTTCCCTTGTTGGAGGCGCTCTTGCAGGTTTTGGCCTCTGCTTTGTGTTTGTGTCATTCGTAGGAGGCGTGCAGTTTGCTTTAGGAGGAGGGATCTCCACTATTGGGTGGGATCAGGTAATTTCTGCAGTCGCGGCTTCTATGATTGTAAGTATTATTATGCTTAAAGCACTCTCTTATAAACTTCAAAACCACCTTTACTGATTTTTCTTTTTCCCCCTCTTTTCCGGAACCATATATATTCCAGCGATGCGAAAACTATTTATAGAATTACAAACAATCTCACAACCAATCTCAGATCAGGACGAGCGTAACCGTTATAAATATTTGATGGGGATCGATTAATGAAAATATTTAGTGAAGAACGCAATAAAAGTAATAAAAAAGATACCCAGACTGGGACTGAAAGTTCTGAAGCCCGGAATTCTTGTTCTTCGGCGGAAGAGGCTAATGAGCCAGGGGAAAATCCCGAACAGGTTTCTGTTAACGCGGGAGCTGAAAAGAGCTCTGAGGCCGCCTGCCGTGAGGAAAATGAAATTCTCAAGGACCAGATTTTCCGACTTGCAGCAGATTTTGACAATTTCAGAAAACGGACCGCCCGCCAGATGGAGGAGAATCGAAAAGCTGTAATTGAACAGGTACTTCTTGACTTTGTTGAGGTTACGGACAATTTCGATCGCGCCCTGAAAGCTGCAAAGACTGCAGAGGATATGAACTCGATTATCAATGGAATAGAACATCTTTCAAAGCAGTTTTTTTCAATCCTTGAGAAATACGGGCTTGAGAGGATCGAATGCGAAAAAGACAGTGAATTTGACCCTCACAGGCACGAAGCAGTTCAGCATGTCGAAACTTCTGAAGTCCCGGACAATACTATAGTAGAAGTTTACAGACCCGGATACGTCCTTGATTCGAAAGTTGTCAGGCCAGCTATGGTTTCAGTAGCCAGAAGTCCTGATGAGACAGAAAAATAAAGAGATCCGGAAATGTAAGTAGCTTCTTAAAGAAGAATGCTTTGGCCAAATGGCTCGATTTAAGCACTTGTTGTATATGAAAGTGAAAGGCAAATTTACTGCACTTAATTATGACACAAGTTTAGTATATTATTAAATCGAAGATAATAGATTAAGATATTTATTCAATTTTAACCCTACTGTTTAATTTAACTAAATAATTGCACCAACCAACTTAATTAAATAATTTGATTTAATAGCTTAATAAATAAATTAAAAATATAACAGAAAAATCTAATAGTAATCTATTGTGAGGATATAACATGGCAAAAATATTGGGTATTGACCTTGGTACTACCAACTCATGCATGGCAGTAATGGAAGGTGGGGAAGCTGTCGTGATCCCGAATGCCGAAGGCGCCAGGACAACCCCCTCTGTGGTAGGATTCTCTAAAAAAGGAGAGAAACTTGTAGGTCAGGTCGCAAAGAGACAGGCTGTTTCAAATCCTGAAAATACTGTCTACTCTATTAAAAGGCATATGGGAGATGCCAATTATAGGGTTACACTACTGGGAAAACAGTATAAGCCTCAGGAAATCTCAGCAATGATTCTCCAGAAGCTTAAATCAGATGCAGAAGCTTATTTAGGAGAAGAAATCAAGCAGGCTGTTATCACGGTTCCTGCATATTTCAATGATTCCCAGAGACAGGCTACAAAGGATGCAGGGACAATCGCAGGCCTTGAAGTTCTTAGGATAATCAACGAGCCAACTGCCGCATCTCTTGCATATGGGCTAGACAAGGGAGATATTGAACAGACGATTTTCGTTTATGACCTGGGAGGCGGGACTTTCGATGTGTCCATTCTCGAACTCGGAGGCGGAGTTTTTGAGGTAAAGTCTACAAGCGGGGATACTCATCTCGGAGGAGATGACTTTGATCAGCGCATTGTTAATTACTTGCTTGCCGAATTCAGGAAAGCAGAAGGAATAGACCTCTCCAAGGACAAAGCTGTGCTCCAGCGTTTGACCGATGCCGCAGAAAAAGCTAAGATCGAGCTCTCCGGAGTTGCCAGTACCAATATCAACCTTCCCTTCCTTACAGTCGGTCCGGATGGGGAACCCAAGCACCTTGATGTTGACCTGACAAGGGCTCAGTTCCAGAAAATGACGGAAGACCTCCTTGAAAAAACTCTTGTGTCTATGCGCCAGGCCCTCAGCGATGCAAAGCTTACTCCAAACGACCTTGCTAAAGTGATCCTGGTCGGAGGCGCAACAAGGATGCCCGCAGTAGTCGAGCTTGTGGAGAACTTTACCGGTAAAAAACCCTATAAGAACATCAATCCTGATGAGGCCGTTGCAATCGGGGCAGCTATTCAGGCCGGTGTACTTGGCGGGGAAGTTAAAGATATCCTGCTGCTTGATGTAACCCCCCTTACTCTCGGGATCGAAACTCTGGGTGGTATCGCGACTCCTCTGATCCAGAGAAATACAACAATTCCCACCAAGAAGAGCCAGATCTTCTCAACCGCAGCTGACAGCCAGCCTTCGGTAGAGATTCATGTCCTTCAAGGAGAAAGAGGAATTGCTTCCGAAAACAAGACTCTAGGCCGATTTACCCTTAGCGGCATCCCCCCGGCTCCAAGAGGCATCCCGCAGATTGAAGTTACTTTTGATATCGATGCAAATGGAATCCTGCATGTTGGTGCAAAGGACCTGGGAACAGGCAAGAAACAGTCCATTTCTATCCAGAAGCCAGGTGGGCTCACGGATGCCGAAATCGAGCGTATGGTCAAAGACGCGGAGTTGCATGCCGAAGAAGACAGAAAGCGCAAAGAAGAAGTCGAGACCAGGAACAATGCCGAAGCCCTGATCAATGCCTCGGAAAAGACTATAAAGGAAGCTAAGGATATAGCTACCGAAGACCAGAAGTCAAAGGTAAATGCCGCAATAGAAGACCTTAAAAAATCCCTTGAAGGTCAAGACAGTGAAGATATTAAGGCAAAAACCGAAACTCTCCAGGAAGCCGTTTATCCTATTTCCACGGCAATGTACCAGAGAGCTCAGGAGCAGGCTCAACAGGCTGCTGGCGAAGCAGGAAGTGCTGACGCAAAAGGTCCTGATGATACTGTTGTTGACGCCGACTATGAAGTAGTCGACGACGAAAAACGTAAGTAAATGAAGAAGAACTACGGTGTAATGACAGGCCTGGGGATTCTCAGGCCTTATCGGAAACCTGCTTGCAGGCTCCGGTTCTTTATACTTTTTTAAAATAGCAGGGAATCCTGATGGCAACAACACGTGATTATTATGAAATTCTCGGATTATCCAAAGAAGCCTCAGCCGATGATATTAAGAAAACATATCGGAAACTTGCGCTGAAATACCATCCTGACAGGAATAAGGAAGCCGGGGCTGAGGAAAAGTTCAAGGAAATATCCGAGGCTTATGCCGTTCTTTCAGATTCGGAGAAAAGGGCTCATTACGACCGCTTCGGACATGCCGGAATAGATTCGCAGTATAGCGCAGAGGATATTTTCCGGGGTGCAGATTTCGGCGGCTTCGGCGATATATTCGAAATGTTCTTCGGCGGGGGAAGCAGAAGAGGCCCTATGGGACCGAGGAGAGGCTCCGATCTCCAGTATGATCTTTATATCACTTTTGAGGAAGCAGCCTTTGGAACCCGTAAAGATATCGACATCCCCAGAACGGAAAGATGTACGAACTGTTCCGGAACCGGAGCTAAACCCGGAACAAGCCCCAAGCGGTGTCCGACATGTAACGGTACGGGACAGATCCGCACCACCCGCTCCGGATTGGGTATGCAGTTTGTAAGTACTACAGCTTGCAATACCTGTCACGGAAGGGGTCAGATTGTTGAGTCTCCCTGCCCTATCTGTAGCGGCGCAGGCAGAGTCCGAAACACGAGAAAAATTACAGTTAACGTGCCTGGAGGAGCAGATTCAGGGATGACTCTGAGGCTCAACGGGGAAGGAAATACCGGGGAACCGGGTGCACCGGCTGGAGATCTTTATGTTGTCGTCCATGTGATGGAACACCCGTACTTCAAGCGGGTTGATTACGATGTAATTTCCGAGCTTCCAATCTCGTTCGCCCAGGCTGCGCTTGGAGAGGATGTGGCGGTCGATACCCTTTACGGCAAAGTCAAAATGAATATCCCTGCAGGAACTCAGACCCATTCCGTATTCAGACTCAGAGACAAAGGAATCCAGCACCTGCACGGGCACGGAAAAGGCGACCAGTTAGTCAGAGTTGTTATTAAAACACCCACAAAACTCACTCATGAGCAGAGAGAACTTCTCAAGGAGTTTGAGGACCTTACCGGCGGCAAAAAATCCGAAGGGACCGAAAAAGAAAGAAATGAGAGATCCAAAGACAAATCCAAAAAGAGTAAGGGTTTTTTTGATAAAGTAAAAGATGCATTTGAAGGTTAATAGTAAAAAATATTGTTTTTGTTTTTTTGTCGGATCTGTCGCTCAGTGGAAAGGGAGTTTGAATCTCTTCTTTTCTCCCTACTCTCTGAGAGATTAAATATTCATTTTT
>CAZSVY010000251.1:0-6362 GCA_964610495.1 uncultured Methanosarcinales archaeon | reverse complement strand
TAGTTGAACCTTTTTATTTAAGCTTCTTAATTTAGTTTTTTTACCGGTGGCTCAGAAAGTTCTCAGGGAGATTTATAAAGGCAAGGAAATCCCATGAGACGGAAAGATTATCTGAAACGTTCAGCTCTTCGGAGGAGATTTTGAGGGGATCGGTCCACTTCGTCGCAAATAATCCTGTGGCGAACCTGGCCCGGAAGAATGGAGCAGGTCTGATTGTCCGTACCCCGAAGCCCCCAGGTTTCGTCCGTTAGCAGGAAGTATGAGTTTTCAAGCCTGACACCTTTTGCTTCCAGCGATGAGAGTACCAGTGGATCGGACAGGTCTTTCCTTATTTCCTCTGCAACTTTTACCTGGGTGCCAGGGCCTCCTTTTTTTATAAGGTAAAGCCGGTCATCCGAAAGGATTCTGTCCATTGTACGGATGATCAGCCTGTAACAGGTTTTTTTATTCGTAGATTTTTCTTCGACTTTCTCCAGATAAAGGATGTTGCGCCCGTTTCGGGCAATATCGGAAAGAATATCTTCCCTGCGAGAAAAAGACTCCACTTCACAGGTTGGAATACTCAGGAAAAATACCGGAAACTTTTTAGACAAACTGTCTGCAATTGCCTGATTTACCTTTTCGCGTGGAATATATTCAAAATTAATGTCGAGCCCGGATAGTTTCTTTTCGATTTCCGGCCTTTCCTTCTGGAAAACTTTTACGGCTTCAGTAGAATCATTATAAATGGTAATATCCCGGTCACCTTTGGAAAAAATTCTGGCCAGGGTTACAGCGAAGTTAAGAGCTGCAAGTTCACAGTCAAGATTATTTTTAGGGGCATCCGGAACCTTTGTTGTAGACTGGTGAATCTGTTCACAGTCCCGGAGCACGGTACAGCCGATATAAGAGTCCTCACCTTCATTGAAGGAAGAATCACAGTAAACTTCAAACATGCTTTTTTTCACCTTCTAGGCAGAAAAATTCCATCGCGAACCGGCTAAGATGTACAGGCCAAACTTATACACAGTTACCCGATAATGCCGTGAATTAATAATTATGACTATTGATAAAGTATGATATTAGAAATATATTACGTATTCATAAAATAAAAAGAGTTGAGGCAAAAAGGAAAATAAGCTGGAGAAAACATGAAAACGAAAAAAAAGTAAAAAAGGTAGAGAAAAGCAAAAGGAAAAAAAGGAAAAAGAAGGAAAAAATTAGGATTAAATAATAATTGCAGCTGTCCTTTCATCCTTTTCTTCATCGAAATCCGTTACAAGGGCTTCGGTTGTGAGCACCATTCCTGCAATTGAGGCAGCGTTCTGGAGGCCGCTTCTCACTACTTTTGTGGGGTCGATAACACCTGCTTCGAAAAGGTCTTCAAAGACGTCTTTCTTTGCGTTGTACCCGAAGAGTTCGCTGGATTCAGCCCTGATGGTTGCAACGACTTCAGCGCCTTCCCTGCCTGCGTTTGTAGCGATCTGGCGTACCGGTTCCTCGATAGCTCTCTGGACTATCTTTACACCTACCTCCCTGTCGCCTTCAAGTTTCAGGGAATCCAGAGTGGCAGCTGCACGGAAAAGGCTTATTCCGCCCCCGGTAACCACTCCTTCTTCAACTGCGGCTTTTGTGGCATTGAGAGCATCGTCAATTCTCATCTTCTTCTCTTTCAGCTCGGTTTCGGTTGCAGCTCCCACTTTGATTACTGCAACCCCGCCACTCAATTCTGCCTGGCGCTTTTTGAGTTCAGTCTTCCTGTAATCCGCATCTGCAATGTTAACCTGGGCTTCGATGAGTTTGACCCTTTCATTAATCTTTGCTTTGTCGCCCCTGCCTTCCACAATAATGGTCTTATGGTTGTCAACAGTGACTTTCCTGGCACTTCCGAGCATATAATCATCGAATTCCTCAAGCTTCATGCCTTTTTCTTCGCTGATTACCTGCCCACCGGTCAGCACAGCAATATCCTCAAGCATCTCCTTTCTTTCATTTCCAAATCCGGGAGCTTTGACAGCACAGACCCTCAGTGCTCCGCGAATGATATTCAGGATCAGGGCGGCCTGGGCATCTCCATCGACATCGTCGGCAATAATAAGGAGGGAACGGCCTTCAGAGGCGACTTTTTCAAGCACGGGGACAATCTGCTTCATGCTGTTGATTTTCTTGTCCGTGATCAGGACATAAGGATCATCAAACTCGCAAATCATTTTCTCGGTATCGGTTGCCATATAAGGTGAAACAAAACCCCTGTCGAACTGCATTCCTTCCACAACATCCAGGCTGGTCTCCATTGTTTTGGAGTCCTCAACCGTGATTACCCCGTTATAGCCAACTCTTTCCATGGCATCGGCGATCAAATTGCCTATCTCATCATCGTTATTTGCAGAAATAGTAGCTACCTGTACGACTTTCTCCTTGCCTTTTACTTCAACGCTCTTGCTCTTGAGATAGCCTACAACCTTTTCTGTTGCAATCTCGATGCCTTTCTTGACATCTATCGGGTTTGCCCCGGCACTGACATTTTTCAGGCCTTCCCGAATCATGCTCTGAGCAAGAAGAGTTGCAGTAGTTGTTCCATCTCCGGTATTGTCCTGGGTTTTGGAAGCAACCTCTTTGACAAGTTTAGCCCCCATATTCTCGAACTTATCGTGTAGTTCGATTTCCTTTGCAATGGTCACCCCGTCGTTTGTGACCACGGGTTTTGTACTTTTGTCCAGCACCACATAACGTCCTTTCGGCCCGAGAGTGATCTTGACGGTATTTGCAACTTTGTCCACACCGTTTAAGAGTGCCTTTCTTGCACTTTCGTCAAACATTATTTGCTTTGAAGTCATCCGTATTCACCTGGATTAGATCAAATCTCTTACTGAATCAAATCTGAATATACCCTTATTTCCGGAGTTAAACTCAAATATACCCTTACACTGTTTTCCTCAGAATCGGCCTCATTCGATGTTAGTCTTCCGCAACTGTTGCCAGGATATCCTTGAAGTCGACAAAAAGGTATTTTTCGTCATCAATTTCAATTTCATCTGACTGATATCCCCCATAAATCACACGGTCACCTTTCTTCAGGGGAAGCTCCCTTCCGTCTTCAAAAGTCCCCACTTCAATAACGATTCCTTCCTTTTTCTCCTGCCGTGCAGACTCCGGGATATAGATCCCGCCTTTTGTCACTTCTTCTTTCTTCTGGTGCTTGAGCAAGACTCGTTCGCCAATAGGTCTGACAATCACTCTGTTGTTCCTCCTTATGCGTAAGTGACCCCATATTAGCTGAACATTAACTGGTAGCTATGAGTCAGTATGGGATTGGTCAATATGTTGAGCGCTCGTGCGCTCGACTATCTGCATATAATGCGAAACTCATATTTAAAAATTGCCGGAAAAATAAACACGATTCCCAAAAAATCGAAATGATATGGACAAAATACAAAGAAACTATATATACGAGATATTGTAAAATATACATTGATGGGTCAACAGATAATCCTCAGACACCTTGAAAAACCGCATATCAAAAGTCTGGAAGAGGATCTTCTATGGTTATGCAACAGCTTCGGCTTTTCTTCGGGCAGGGACACGGAAAATACCTCGACCCGGATAATTTTTAGCCTGCTTGACAAACTCTCAAATTATGAAATAACTTCCTCAGAAGCGCTTGCTGAAGACCTTGAGATAAAAATATCAAGAGTAAACCATCACCTAAGGAATCTTAACGATTCAGGTCTCCTTTACAGAAAAAAACGCCTGATATACCTGCGCGGGGGCAGCCTGAAAGCTGCAGTAAAAGAAATGCGAAAGGACTCGGAAAGAATTTTCGATGAGCTCGAAAGCATAGCTGAAGAAATCGATTCCAGGATAGGGATCAAAAACCGATAAAGAATTAAGACAAAGCCGATAAAAAGTTAAGATAAAACCTGTGAGAATAAGATAAAGTCGGTAAGAAGTTAAGTAAAATTGATAAAAGTAAAGATAAGAGTTCGAGAAGAAAGTCAATTACTTTGAACCAGGTCAATTACTTTGAACCGGAAAGAAATTCAATAATAAACCCGTTTATTTTCCAGCCGTGAATCGAGTATCCATAGTCCGCTGCCCTGATTATTCTGACACAAAAAGAGCGATAGCAGAAGCTCTGGAGCTTCTCGGAGGCCTTGGGAATATAATCCATCCGGGCGACCGCGTGCTTCTGAAGCCAAATATCCTTGCAGCCAGTCTTCCGGAGAGTGCGGTAACCACTCATCCTTCAGTTGTAGCGTCGATGTGCGAATTCGTGCTCCAGGCCGGAGGAAAACCTGTAGTAGGGGACGGAGCTGGAATATCAAGGCCGGGAGCCACCGCAAAAGCCCTGAAAGCTTCAGGCATAGAAGAAGCTGCCCAAAAGGCCGGAGCAAAGGTAGTAAATTTCGAAACCGCAGGCTTTACCCTGGTAGATGTGCCTGATCCCCTGCAGTTCCGTAAACTATACATTGCAAATCCTGTCCTTGAAGCCGATGTTGTAATATCCCTTCCAAAATTAAAAACCCATGAGCTTACCTATTACACAGGTGCGGTCAAGAACTTTTTTGGGACTCTCCCTCTGAAGTGCCGAAAAGAGGCACATCTTCTTGGAAAAAGAGACCTTTTTGGGGAAGCCGTTGCCGACGTTTACTCGGTTGTCAGGCCCGGTTTTGCAGTCATGGACGGAATTATCGGCATGGAAGGAAACGGCCCCTCTCACGGGAAACCCGTAAACTCCGGGGTAATTCTGGCAAGCCAGGATTGTGTTTCCCTGGATATTGTCGCTGCGGAAATGATAGGATTTGAACCCCTCAAAATTCCCACGACTGCAGGAGCCATAAAAAAGGGTTTTGGAAACCAGTGTCCTGTTGTGGTCGGAACTCCATTAAAAGAAGTCAAAATGAAATTCAAACCATCCAGTGGAGGAGTCAGCACAGCCCCTTCCTTTCTTACCCGCAACCTGGGCAAATATTATAAGATCTATCCCAGAATCAACAGGAGAAAATGCACTCACTGCGGAGCTTGCTATTTAAATTGTTCTCCCCATGCCATCGAACGGCTCGAGGACGGGAGTTTCAGGATCAATCAGGAGAAGTGCATTTTATGTTACTGCTGTCGCGAACTGTGCCCCAGTAACGCGGTAGAAATTAAAAAATCGCTGCTTGCAAGACTCTTGACAGAAAAAGAGAATTTAATTCGTAAAACCTGACAATAAATAGGAAAAAGCGTAAACCGAAAACAATGAATCACTATAAACCCACTTAGTCCTGGCTTACACTTTTACCATAAATCCAATTTATTCCGGGGAGGCATGTTAAATGTCTCCCTTAGGTGGCTATCACTTGTATTTGTGCTCCCGCCTCTCTGCTATCACTTTTTCTTTTTCCAGCCGCTCCCGTCTTTCTTCATCAGTTTCTGTCTTTTCCATACTTTCTATCCGTTCTTTTTCCTGCCGGGCCATTACTTCCTCTGCCGTATCCAGTTGCCCTCTTCTCTCAGTGCGAGTCGTCCTCTGTGGTTGGGTCTCTCTGGGCACTCCTGCCGTCACTTCTCTCTGCCAGTAAGGCTGGTATCCGTAGTAGGTGTAGGTTCTGGAAAGCTCCTCACGAGTTAAGGGCCATCTATTCTTATCAAAACCTTCTGCCCTTTCCAGAACATCCCTCGGAATATCAAGTACAAAGGCGTGCTCGTGCGGCCTTGGTGAAAGAGCCTGCCAGGGGATAGCAAACAGTTTATCGGCCATACCCAGGAATCCGCCAAAAGACATTACGGCATATGCTACTCTACCGTCTTCGAGATCAATCATTAATTCCTCAACCCTTCCAAGATCTTCCCCAGCCGTATTGATGACCCTATCCGTTTTTATCGTGCTTGCCGACAAGAAGTCCGGCATCGCTCTCTCCAACCCGGCTTCTACCCGCGTCGGTACTTCCATCCGCTCTCTTTCCAGCTGGGCAAGCCTTTCTCTCTGTGTACTTGCCAACCTTTCTGCCTCTATTCTTTCTTGTTCCAATCTGGCTAGAGTCTCCTTTTCAATCCCTGCCTGTCTCTGTGCCTCAGTACACGCTCTTTCCAGTTCAGATAGTTTTTCTTTATGGGTCTGTTCATGAGTCTGTACTATCATCAGTTCTTCTTCGAGCCTGGCTACTTTTTCTGTCTCTTCCTTCCTTCTTGCTTCCTGCAGCTCTTTTTCCAGCTGTAGCAGTCTTTCTCTCTCGGCATGTGCCTGCCTTTCTGCTTCTATCCGTTCTCTTTCCAGCTGTGCCAGCCTATCTCTCTCAGCTTCCGCTTTCCTCTGTGCTTCTATCCGCTGTTTTTCTAGCTGCGAGATTTTCTCTTCCTGTGTTCCTTTTAAGCCTTCAAGCCTTTCTATTTCCTGCCGA
>CAZSVY010000250.1:0-6128 GCA_964610495.1 uncultured Methanosarcinales archaeon | reverse complement strand
CTACGAGTTTGCTTACTTTATTCCGGGAATGGAAACATATTCTAAAACCCAGAGGTATATCGATCCCTACTGGTTCAATATTTTCTTAATGTCTGCTGGAGCACTTATACTTACTTTTTTAGGAATCACCTGCAGCAAACCGCTCAGGAAGAAAAGAGAATTAAACCTCATGAACATGCTTGAAGGGAAATTTCCGGGCCTCAGGACAAAACTGAGTACGGCATATGACAATAAACAAAATTTGAATATAGTTACTGATAAACTTTTTCGTGACGTACATAAACAGCTAGCCGATGCTGATATTAAAAAACTTGTTCCAGGCAGGCAGATCCTCAGCGCATTTATAGTGCTTTTACTGTTCAGCGGATCGGTTGCTTTCTGCATAGCTGAGGGTTTTAGCTTTGATATCTCTCCCAGCCGGTTGACAGAGAAAATTCCGGATTTACCGGAAGGAAAGGCTTCAGGCCAGGTAGAAAACGAGACTGTTGATGAGACCGAATATGGTGTCGAAGCTGTCATAATAAAAAACGGAGAGCAGATCGAAATGGAAATCAACCCGAGCCTGGGACTTGGATTTACAAATCGGATAGATTTAGAGACAGCCAGTAAGTTCAATGAAAGCTCAAACAGCTCTAAAAAAGGGTTCAGGTATAGCCAGACGTATACCGAAGACCTCCCCGAAGAATACGAACCGCTGATAAAGCAATATTTTGAAAAGCTCTCATCTTAGAAAGAGAGGAGTTTCAATGAGGGAAATACAGGAAATCCAGCTTGAAGATTCGGAACTTAATTTAAAACCCACTTATGAAAAAGCCCCTGCGATTTTCGAGGCAATTTTTAAGGAGATAGGCAATGCCATAGTCGGCCAGAAAGAAATGATAAGGCAGATCCTTATAGCCATGCTGTGCGAAGGGCATGTGCTGGTCGAAAGCAATCCGGGACTGGGTAAAACCCTGACCATATCCACGATTTCCCAGATTATGAACATGAAATTTAGCAGGATACAGTGCACGCCTGACCTCATGCCTGCGGATATCACAGGTACCGACATAATAGAAGATGACGAGAAAGGCTCCAAACACTTCAAGTTCAAACAGGGCCCGGTTTTTGCAAATATTGTACTTGCCGATGAGATCAACCGTGCATCCCCGAAAACCCAGTCTGCGCTGCTTGAGGCCATGCAGGAAAAGCAGGTAACTGTGGCAAATACGACATACCTGCTTGACAAACCCTTTTTTATACTCGCTACCCAGAACCCGATTGAGATGGAAGGGACTTACGCTTTGCCCGAAGCCCAGCTTGACAGGTTTCTACTGAAAATCCAGCTGCAATACCCGGACAAAGAAGAGGAGTTTGAGATTGTAAACCGGTATGCAGAAGCTTTCAGGCCGACTGTCAGGAGGTGCATTGACAAACAGACTTTCCTTGAACTTCAGCAGATCACCCGGAGAATTCCAATCTCCAACAAACTCAAAAGGTATGCAATCGAGATCGTGAACCAGACCAGAAATCTGCCTGAAATGATAGAAGCCGGTGCATCCCCGCGTGCTTCAATAGCCCTGATTCTCTGTGCTAAGGCAAACGCGTTTCTTGACAACCGGGGATATGTCGAAAGAGAAGACATCGATGCTATGGTGCTTCCTGCCCTTCGCCACAGGATTATTCTCTCATTTGAGGCTGCACGGAACAATACTACCAGCGATAAAATTATACAAAAAATCCTGGAGGACAAAAAACAACTGCATAACGAATGAGAACGCGGCTGGAGATGGCAATAAAACCTGGCAGGAGGCAGAGATAAAGTGTGGCCGGAAGCAGGGATAGATTATGGCTAGGGGCAGCAGTAGAATATGGTTAGGGGCAGTAATAGAATATGGCTGGAGGCGTGATAGAATGTGGCCGGAGGCAGGGATAAGATATGGCCGGTGCAAAACATAAAATAGATACCTCATTTCTGACTCAGCTCGACAGGTATGCACTCCCGATCAGGAACAGGGTAACAGCGGTTCATTCGGGCAGCCATCTCTCAACAAGGAAGGGATCGGGGCTTGACCTTGTAGACCATAGAAGATACAATCCCGGAGATTCATTAAAGAAGATCGACTGGAACCTCTATGCCCGTACTGAGAAACTCTATATACGCAGGTTCGAAGAAGACAAAAACCTGAATATGGTAATACTGCTTGATGCGAGCAGTAGCATGCTCTTTCCAGAAAACGATCCGAACAAATTCGAATATGCCTCAACCATAGCCATAGGAATCGCTTACATTGTAATGCGGTACAACGACCAGTACATGATTGCAACGTTTGCGGACAATGTGGACTATACTAAAGCCCTCAAAGGAAGAGAGGAATTCCTTCGAACCATTGATAACCTATCCAGAATTTCAGTCAATGGAAAGACGAAGCTTGCAGATTGTGCAGATTCCATATACCCCAGAATAAAATCAAAATCAATGGTCTTAATAGTTTCAGATTTCCTGGATAATCCCGATTCCATCCGATATGCTGTCCACAGGCTGTGCAGGCACGAACTCGTACTTATACACCTCTATGACGAAACCGAGATCAACCTGCCTGAAACCGTAGACGGCACCGTCAAATTTATTGACAGTGAGACAAACGAAGAGTTCAGCATCTCGGTTGGCCCGCAGTTCAAAAAGGAATATGCTGCCGAATACGGGAAACATATGGCTGAACTGGATAAAATAGCACACGATTTTAAGATTCCCTATTTCAAAATCAGTATTGACAATCGGCCGATAGATACTGTTCTCAAAATTATAGGTGAAAGGTGACCCTGCCTATGGATTACGAATTTCCTCTGGGTCTGGCTGCGCTTGCAGGTATAATTCCCCTGATTATAGTATACCTGCTTAAACCTCGCCCAAAACAGATAATCCTGCCTTCTTTAATGTTTGTCCGGAAAATCGGCAGGGAGGCATTCGATTCAAGGCGTAAAATCAGTAAGAAAATAACAGACCCGCTTTTCTTTTTACAGCTCTTTGCCCTGATCCTTATGGCTATTGCAATTGCAGGCCCTTTACTTGAGAATATTAAAGAGGATTCGGAAAAAGTTGTGGTTATCATAGATTCGTCTGCCAGCATGGCAGTGCCTGACCGGATAAGTGATGCAAAATCCATAGCAATAGAAAGCCTGGGTAAGGAAAATACGGTTATTGCTGCCGAAAGCATGCCCGTGGTACTTGCAAAAGCTATAGAAGCAGCCGATGCCGAAGAGCTAATCAATAGCCTGGAAGTCAGAGATACTTCTGGCGATATTCCGGAAGCTATTCTGACCGTTATAAATGACGAAGGAAACCGGAAGGCAAAAGTTGTGGTTATATCCGACTTTGAAAACTGGGCAGGAAGAGCACCTGAAACGTATATTAAAATCGCCAGGGCAAAAAACCTGGAGCTTGAGTTCAGGCAGGTAGGCAGGGCAGCTGCCAATTGCGCAATCATAGGTGGATACCTTAAAGACCGGAATGACGGAACCTATGAATATACCTGCACTGTCAAAAATTTCAATAATGAAAGTGTGAAGCTAGATGTCCGGCTGGAAAGCAAATCCGGGCTGCTTTCGACGCAAAAAATAAGCAAGCCGGTATCGCTTGGGAAATTCGGGACCCAGCAAATAAAATTCTCCAGTATCCCTCAGGGCACCTCGAATGTGGAAATTCTCAATAAGGATGCACTGCCCTGTGATAATATTGCCTGGATTTCTATCCCTGAAATCAAGCCCAGGCAAATGCTTATATTAACAGATCCTGACCCGGCAACAAGCAAATCTCCCCTGATAACAGCCTTATCCCTTATGCCCGGGCTTACGGTCGATGTGCAACATGAGCTTCCGGCGGATTTTGCAAAGTATGATGATATTGTCATAGCCTGTGAGTATGAACCCCTGCCAGTATCCACTATAAAGGAAGTTATTGCTTATGCAAAAAGCGGGAAAGCCCTGATAGTTATCGGAAACGGATGCCTGTATAATTCTTCGGAAATGCATGAGTTATATCCGATCCTGCCTGTAGAGATAAGCTCAATCAAAGAAGATGCCAGCCGTACGTTCGAGACCGCAGGGAGCGGTACACAGATTTTTGAGGGAATTTCATTTAGCGAAGTGTATATCCGAAAGTACTTGGCTGCGGTTCCACGTGAGAATGCATCGGTACTTGCCGAATTCAAAGATGCAGGACCTGCAGTCTCTACCTGGAAGCTTGACAACGGGACAGTTGCCTATGTGGGGATAAGCGATACTGCTGGAAACGAGGCATGGAACAACTTCCCTACCGTTCCCACGTATCCGGTATTCTGGGCAAAGCTTCTCAAATATCTATGGGGAATCGGGGATATCAGTGAAACCAATGTAAACACAGGGAGATACCAGGCATTTGACCGGAATGTCAGAATCGAAATCCCTGGGGAAACAATCAGCAGTAAGTTCGTTTACTATGACAAATGCGGACTTTATAACCTGAACCAGAAAACAGTTGCAGCTAACCTCTATGATTCCACGGAATCAAATACCTTTACTGAAAACCGATTAAACCTGACAGGTGAGAGCGAAGGTGTTCAAAAAGAAGACCTGTATACTAAATCGCCTGACAAATTCCGGAAATACCTGATTTACGCCCTGCTGCTCCTTCTTATCCTGGAAAATGTGATCATGTTCAGGAGGAAAATAATATGAGCTCTGGTTTTCTATATAAATCCGAGCTATTTATCCTGCTGCCTCTGGCGGGATTCTTGCTTTTCGGGCTGGGAAGAAAAGCCAGTAAAAAACATCTGTTCTTCCATGCACTTGTCGCATTATTCCTGATTCTGGCACTCGCGGCTCCGTATTCTGCAGAGATAACTTCCCCGGAGACCAATCAATCCAGGATAACCGTAATTTCTGACGAAACCACAAGTATGGAACTACTTCAGAAAGGGGTTTCGCAGAATATATCCGAGAAACTTAGCATCAAGGTCCCTGTTACGGTTACAACTATATCAGGATCGCATACTTCGCTCGGGGATGCTATTATGCAGCAGGCATCCCCTGAAAACTATGTACTTATAATTTCAGACGGACAGAGCAATTCGGGTACTCCGATTGAAGACGCACTTTCCTACTGCTACAGGAACGGTTTCCCTGTAGCTGCACTCATCCCGAATACGCTCAAAGAAGACCTCAGTGTAGAGATTGAAGGAGGAAACGAGCTTGTAATCGGGAATGAGGCTCCTTTCGAACTCCACGTCCGGAAGTCAACTGAAAATGAGATGAGGTACGAGCTGAGAGTTACGGTTGACCATAAGCAGGTAATGGAAAAGAAAATTATCCAGACAGGAAGGATAGAAAGCCTCGATTTCAACCATACATTCGATACACTGGGGCCGCATACGGTAAAAGCGACCCTTCATCCCGCAAACATAAACGTTAAGGGCCTGGATTATTTCGAGAATAATAATCAGTACATGAAAAGTGTATATGTGACGCCAAAGCCGAAAGTGCTTTTTGTGACAGATGAGCGTGATTCACCTCTGGCAAGCATACTTAACGAAGTTTATGAAGTTCATCATGCACGGTCATTCGGCTCCCTTAGCGGCATGGATGCCGTGGTGATCGACAACCAGGCTGCATCAACAATTTCAAATTCGGAAGTCGAAGCCCTCAGGAAGTATATTATTAATGGCGGCGGCATGATAGTGGTCGGAGGGGATACTTCTTTCGATTATCCTGCCGAACATACCTATCAAAATACACAATTTGAGACACTCCTGCCTGTCACGTCCATCTCTTCAAACTGGAGAGGCGGCAGGAATATCGTCCTGATGCTTGATGTTTCGCCAAGCACCCTGCAAAGTAACAGGATTGGAGGGCGTGTTTTAGACGATATACTCTCCAATGCAGTTGTCCTGCTTGAAAGCGATCACCTTAAAGATGCGAGAGTGGACGTAATCACATTCGGGAGCAAAGGAAAGGATGTCACAAACGGATTCGTGGATATGTCCAAAGAATCCAACAGGTTGTGGCTTGAAGGCGAGATTAAGAAAATTACCCCTTCAGGAGACTCGACATCACTTGAACGGGGAATGTTAGCTGCACGCAACCTGCTTAGAGGACAGAATAGCAGTGCAGAT
>CAZSVY010000249.1:0-16522 GCA_964610495.1 uncultured Methanosarcinales archaeon | reverse complement strand
TAAACATAAAAAATAATTGATGAAGAAAAGAAATTAAGCCGTATGAAAATTCCGAAATTTAGCAAGAATTCAGGTCCCCGCAAAAAAATTCCCAGTACTTGGTTTAAATATAGTCTTAAAATCAATAATCTTGAATAAACCGATAAAATAAAAACTCTAATGATTATATATAATCTAAGTTTATTATATGAAACAATCATTCCTAATAATATATATATTTTAAGTTAACACATCATATTTTATTAAAATCCAGATTTTGGGTTCTTGCTTTTTTGTACCAATTCATTGTACAATAATGATATGTTAGTGGACACGGATCTGTAAAATCTCGACAAATGGAGCAAATAATCGATATTTATGGATACTGCCTGCGAGTATGGATTTTAATAATAGTTACTCTGTCTGGATAATCACCCGGTTTGAATAACTCACCCAAAAAGCTCAAGATTTAAATCTGGAAATTGGATTAAAATGGAGGGATCTGATTGGATAAGCAATATTTGCCGTATCTTGCTGCAATTCTCTTTGCGTTTCTCATAATCGCACCTGGAATTGCAGCAGCCGAAGAGAATAAATGCACGGATGTGAGTGTAAGTGATGCTAAAAAAATGATTGAAGAGGGAAATGTCTTCATTCTCGATGTTCGTACTCCGCACGAATTTGATGCTGCTCATATAGAAGGAGCGGTATTGATACCGATAGCAAGTCTCAAGAATCCACCCGGTGAACCTGTTTTGCCTCCTGAAGATCTGCTGGTGAATCGAATGGATGAACTGCCAGACGACTGTGATGCAAACATACTTGTTTATTGCAAGACCGGGGCTCGAAGTACCAATGCAAGCAAAATTTTGCTTAACGCTGGCTATACCAATGTTTACAACATGCAGGAAGGGATCAAACCCTGGATAGATGCAGGATATTCGGTCGAAAGCAGTTTCGTGGATAAGCTTGAGTGTGTAGATAAGTCAACCAAAACCGCTCTCAACGCAAAAATCAACAACATACTCTGTCATCTTGAAAAAGGAAACGATGCCAAAGCTATAGAAAAAATCGGTAATTTTACTTCATTTGTTAATGAAATGGAAGCCGAGGGCAGGCTGGATTCTTGTGAAGCCGACTACCTTATCCATGAATCCACGATTCATCTTAAAGACCTGATCTGATTTCACAGTTGCCTGCAGAACAGGCAGCTTTTAATTTTTACGTTTCAAAAGTTCAATGAGTTCTTATATTATAGTATTTTTAAAGGAAAAATCTGGATTCCTGTGTTGATAACTACTTTTCTTGCACCGTGCTGGTAGTAACTTATACAATAAATTTAAACAAGGTAATCCGGATAAATTCGGGATCACTAAGGAAAGTACTCCCGATAACCAGTACCAGCATTCCTGGATAATCCTGGATAGTATTCCAATCCATGCCATTATTCCCGGTTATCCATGCCAGCGTTCCCGGATAGTATTTCCTGACCGGGATTTTTCCAGAATGTGAGAAGGATGCGCTTTTTTTCAGGCGCGGTCTCTTCACATCGGAAACATAATACGTGTAATTTTATAATCCCGTTTATCTTCTTTTTTATATCTGGCGTCTTTGTTATATTTAGCGTCTTTATTACATTTAACGTCTTTTTAAGATAAATACAGCTATTAATACGAATACCAGGCTCGCCAGTGTAAATCCGGGCAGGCTTTCTTCTACAGCATACGGTTTTGTTTCCACCTGTATGGGAAGGTCAAGCGTATTATCCTCTACGTTTTCAGTATCTTCGCCGAAATAATAGACGACTCTGCCTTTCACATTAAAGTCTCCGGGCTGATTGGTTTCAATCCTTACTTCAATATCCCTGCCCTGGCCGGGGTCCAGCTCGTAGGTTGTTGTATACTGTCCTGCGCCCGACTGGACAAATTCCGAGGAAGAGACACTCATTCCTGAAGGTGGAATTATAATGACCTGAACATGCATGACAGGTTTTGTGATAAGATTCACGGCTGAAAGCTTGAGCAGAATATCTTCTCCGGAAACTACCCGGGTCTTTTCACCATGCAGACTAACACTCGCAGAGGATGGTGCAGGTCTGGAATTTTCGGCTGATCCTGAACTTTCTGAAGCCGTTTTTTGTGCAGGCTCAGATTGTACGTAGTTATTCTCGATTTTAGTGTACTCTGAACGTTCTATATGGTACGAATTTCCTGTATGATATGAAGATTCGCTTTCGGTATCCTCTGAGTCCTGCGTCTCTTCTGAAGTTTGCGTTTCTGTAGCTTCGGTTTCTACTTCAGCATCCAACGAGGACTGAGCTTCCGTATTCTCTGAAGACACCGTTTCCTTATTTTCCGGGGAATTTGTTCCGGTTTCTTTAAACGGTTCTGCTCCCGTATTTTCCGAGGAATTTACTCCGGTTTCTTCGGCAGGCTCGATTTCCGTATCTTCCGGGGAATTTGTTTCGGTTTCCTTAGCAGGCTCTATCTCCGTATCTTCCGAGGATTGCGTTTCTTCGCCTTCGGAAGGTTGTACGCCTGCATTTTCGGTTTCATCGTTTTCTGAGGCTTGCGTGTCTGTATCTTCTGAGGGTTGTAACTGCTCTTCGGAATTCTGTGCTTCATCCTGTGAAGGCTTCATTTTTTCTTCTGAGGGCTCCGTTTTGTTCTCGTTAGAACCTGCCGAAGCCTCAGATGACGCATATACACACGAAACGTTGCTTACCAGGAAACAACCAATTAAGAGATAAATCATTAGAGTTTTTAAAATAGCCCTCTCAGACATTCTACCACCTTTTTGGGCTGCCATCTGTAAATATCCAGTCTCAGCTTTAAGTGAAAGGCTTTTCCAGATACTGATGCCTTTCTGTAGCTTATCGAAATGAATAAAAAAATAGGAAAAATATATATTTTTCCTGAAATTGCGTTTAAACTTTTTTAACTGAATTATTTCCTCTTAGCAGCATAAACTCCTAACAGGCCTATAGCTGCAATTAATATTCCAAATCCGGGAGCGCTAAATGAGCCTTCTCCTTCGGCTTTTACTCCTCCGTTCTCCTCTACTCCTCCGTTCTCCTCAAAGCTGGGGGCTTCTTCGGGATTTTTGGAAGCTTGCTCAACCACAAAGGGGTGGCTGAGTGAAATCGGGTTGTAATCATCCTTATTGTCTTCAGGCCAGTACAGGCCGCTGAAGTGTACTGTAGAGGTGCCTACTTTGTCTCCTTTGATATCAATATAGATTGTCCGGGCAGTTCCGGGGGGCACGGAAAATATTCCATAGACCGTACCTGCTGCACCTGTCTGAGCAAAGCCCTGTCCGTATACGTGAATTCCAGCGGGTACGCTGATCCTTGCGTCTACATTCAGAGTCACGTCATTGAGGGACGGATTATCGATATAAAGTTCAACAAGGCCGTCTTCGTTTTCGGTTATAACATCTTTAACCGGCCTCAGAACGACTGTCGGGCCCACCCTGAACTTCTGTTCAGCCACAGGAACACCTGTTTTGGTTTCAGTCAGGTTAGGGAGACATGTCTCGTTTACAGATACGGACTTGTTAACCGATTGATTGACAGATTTATTGACGGATTGGTTGGCAGATTCATTGGTTTTTAAAATCTTTGATGTCGTATCATTTACTAATGGGTTATCGGCTGCACCTGCAACCGCGCTTGAAAACACAGCCCCAAGAATAAAGATTGACACCAATAGTATGGGCAAATATTTTTTCAACTTCTATACCTCCTTCCAGGGGTATTAAATTACCTGTACAATAGTTTTTTGAAAAAGTTTTTTCAAAATTCTCAATATTGATTTTTACCAAGCAGGATTGCTTTAGATCAATATTTTCCAGCAAGTATTGAGCATTTTGGTTTAATTCACTTTCGGCCTTTTTGATAATATCCTGAAAATTCTCTTCCACATTATAATGATTTTAGACTCGAAGTATGATTTGATGCGCCAATATTACTTTTTGTACCTGGTTCTCCTCTGTTTGAATGCTACTTTTTTGCATATTATTCCCTGTTTGAGTAGTACTTTTTTATACCAGCTCTCCGTGTTTGAATACTACTTTTTTATACGGGAGCTGTCAACACCCCAATAAAATTTAGCCGAAATCTCAAATCACAATTCTTATCTGTATAAATTATATGCTAATACCAGGTAATGTTTTCAAGACAGAAAAGTGCAAATCGGGAACTGAGTAACTTTATCCGAGCTTTGTACACCGGTTCCTGTGATAAACGATCCCTACGTTATCACTTCTCTGAGCTTCGGTTTTTAGCCTTATGGGCTTGCCTTTTATATTTTACGCTACCACGATTTGATGTCAAAACGAAAAATCAGCCAGCCTTACTTTAAAAAATACGCATTTTCAGGTCTAAAATCCAATTTCAGAGTCTCACAAAGGTGAGAAAATGAAGACGCAAATAGCATCATTAGCTGCCAATCCTGAGAAAGAAATGGAAACCCTCTATTCTCAATTTGATAGACCGGGAGCTTTTTTCCGTAACTCTGCTTCGTTCAAAGTACCGGATCCGGATCCGCCCTTAACGGAAAGCACGAGAATAGGTCTCGTCCGCGGCGATGTGGCGGAGTATAAGCTTAAGATAGGTGTCGGGCCCGGGGAATATGATTTCATTATACTTACGTGCTATGTTAAAGAGAAGAGCCCCTGGAGCACAGACCGAAGTAAAAATTTAATAATCCTGCCCGGACAGGCTTTGACTGAAAGCTTCTATTCCGATATGGCGATATATTACGCTCAGCAAGGATACAGTACATATATTCTGGATAGAAGAGAGACAAATGTTCCGGCAGATGAAACAGATTTCAGTTATATGGAAAACTGGACCATTGACAGGTACCTGAGTGATACATATAACGGTATCGCTGTATCAAGAATTCATACAGCTCTCCTGAGTGATGAGGCTGTGGAAGACATAGAGGTTACGGCAATTGGGCACAGTCATGGGGCTTTGATCCTGACTGCTTATAATGCCAGCGAATACCACGACCTGGCTTTAGGTTCAGTTAACAGGATGATACCTGTTGATATCATTATTAAGTACGAGCCTAAATATTCGGAGTTAATACGAGCTCAGGCACAGGAATTTGACACTATATCCAGATGTATAGAAAACAGGACATATAATGGCAGTAATATGGCTGCCATGATGCAGATAGCCAGTCTGGCTTTAACCGATCCGGACAGGGAATCTCTTTTTCAACCCGGCCTTACAAACAGGCAATTCTTCCGGCTTATGGCTACACGGACTCACGCATTCAATCCATATCCTTATACCCCGAATTATCACTACTGGAGTGGAGACCTGGGCGGCCTTTATTATGTTGACGAAGACAGGCTACTTAATTTGACCTTAACCGGAGGGGCTGTGCCTTATGTGCCAAAGCACCTGGATCTTTATATGGCCGGTCTGATGGGTAATGTGGACGGCTATGAGATTGACTTTTCAAGAATAAGCTCTCCTGTTCTTTATATCGGACTCGGGGGAGGTTTCAGTGACTACGGTTCGTGGTGGTACAAAAAAGAGGTCGGAAAAATAAATGATAAGGTTACTTCCATAAGCTGGAATAACCAGGGTCACGGTAGTATAGCTATTGATTACAATTCTCAAGAGTTATGGGCACTTATACACAGCTGGATAAAGGACAATTAGTTAAATGGGTAAAAGCCTCAGAACCCGGAAAAAAGTGCCCGGTATCTTAAGGGCTCTTAAGCGATTTTAAACTTAACCTGGATCGGTAAATCTCCAGATCGGCGAAGATTCAGACCTGTAAAATTAGAGAGAGGGAAAGGTCCTGCCTGTTTCAGGCTGAGATTCCCTCGACTCTTGTTACAGGTTCGGTTCTTAAAAGTGCTCTCAGGAAGTATTCTGCCCAGATATACATCAACAGCGAGCCTATTCCGTTGCCTATGACTATCCCCCACCAGGCCCCGACCTGCCCCATATTAAAGGTGAAAGCCAGGAGCGCTGCAAAGAGCGGGGTAAAGACAATAGTTCTGAGGAGGGTTGCAATCAAGGAATTCATGCCTTTTCCTGCGCCCTGGAAGAAGGAAGAGGAAAAGAGGCCAAGTGCAACCGTGGGATAGAAGATACACATCACACGCAGGAAGTGAGCAAGATCGGCGGTTATGTGGGCTCCCCCTTCGGACTGTGTGAATATGGATGCGATCGGCATGGCGAAGACAAATATGAAAGCTCCGGCTACACATTCTATAAGGACTCCGAGTCTTGTTGAGTAGGAAAGGGCAATCTTTGCCTTTATATAGTCGTGAGCTCCTATTGCGGCTCCGCTTACGGAAATCACGGCAGTTGCTATTCCCATTAGAGGAGCCATTGCAATTGTTGCTATTCTCCATCCCGTTGCATAAACCGCAACTCCGTCAGTACTGCTTACGAGCACAATAATATAGTTCATGAACAGCATTGACAGAGACATGGAGAGCTGCTGGGCTGAAGCCGGAAACGCAACATCGAAGATCTCTTTTACAATGCTTTTTTCAAAGCGGAAATCCCTAAAATTGAAGGCTACGTAAGTATCCTTCCTGAAGAATAGCCAGTTTGCCATCAAAAGGCACGATATCCCTATGGAAAGTACAGTCGCCCAGGCTGCACCTGCAATCCCCATGTCCAGAGTATAAATGAATATCGGATCAAGGATAACGTTCAGGACTCCACCTACAACCATAGCCTGCATGGCTCGCTTCGAGTCCCCCTCGCTCCGAAGAATCGCATTGGCGGCATTGGAAAAGAAGATTACAATGCTTCCGAGGAAAATAACCCTGGCGTATTCAACTGCAAGTGCTGTAGTTTTCCCGGCTCCGGCAAGGGTAAAGAGCTGAGGGGCAAAGAGATAAAACGGAACTGTAAATGCAATCGAGAGCAGCGTAATTATGATTATGGTATGTACGGCTACGTTGTCTGCACCGGTTTTATTCCTGGCTCCGATCATGCGGGAGATTGCAGATCCCCCTCCTATGCCTATCCCGTTGGATAAGGCCATGCTGATAAAGAAAAACGGGAACACGAAACCCATCGCTGCAAGGGCATCGGCTCCAAGCCCGGAAACCCAGTAGGTATCAACCAGGCTGTAAATTGTCTGCACGGACATGGCAACAACCATAGGGATTGACAGTTTCAATATAGCTTTTTTCGGATCTCCCTGCAGGGTTTTTACCCCAATTGTCTCTTTTTTCCCTGCATGGCCGGCAGAAATTTTATTTTCATTTTGCTTACTTTTCATTTATTATATCTTCCTTAATGACTCATTTAAGAACAATTTTCAAATTTTCAGTCCCTTGCCTGTAATCCCCTGATCCGTTATCTCCCGATAACTGACAGATATGCCGATGACTTACAACCCTTTAACGGTCCTTTCTTTACTTACTTTCTGGCACAGTTGTTCACGTATCAACGCTTACGAGTGTCTGCATGACCGAATCCTGTGCCTTTTTACAATTTTCTAATTCTTATAATCCCTCAAAAGTCCCATAAAAATCCCACAAAAGTTTCACAAGAACATTCAGGGAGTGATCCGGGTCGGAGAGCTGTAATTAAAATGATATTATCCCCACTTTTTAATGTAAGTAACTGGGTGACCGGGTTTAATCAAATCCATTTAGCCAATTCGTATTGTTCGATTTCTAACTAAATACAATGGATTATATTTATACCTATTGAATCAGTATGCAAATATTGGTAACCACACGATTAAATAGCTCATTGCATAAAAATTTCTGACATTATGTGCTCTATGGGAAAACTTTTCGTAAGATCCCGGTTAAGATTCAAGAAAAAGAAAGATCGAGGGTAGGACAGGAGATTTTCCCTGTGATGAAATACCCTGCCAGTCTTTAAAATCGCACCAGGACTCGAATTCTCAGGTTAAATTTTCATCCATATACTTTTTATAATTCTTCCGGAAGGAAATTTGCAATGAGATTCTAAACAGTAAGCTCCTGAATCTTCTCCTTAAAGCTTCGGTTACAATACGAGAAAGGTATCATGTACGGTTATGATCTGGAAAGGTCTCATACTGCAGTTATGATCTGAGAAAAGTATCATGATATCTTCGACAATATTGCATGATACCTGTACTCGTAGTACATTGACTTTATATATTCCATGGTGAAGCCGTTATTCCTGGCAATTTTCTCAATCAGGTAGGGGCTGTAAGTATCCCCAATTATATCCGTGGGGCGATTTTTCAAGATAGCTGATAATTGCCTGAAGCACCCGAAACCAGCTTTAGGCAAAGTATTCCAGAATTTAAAATTCTGTGAGAACCATCCGATTTTCCATAAAGAATAAAGCCTGGGATCAATTATATCAAAGAAGACTATTTTTCCTCCTTCGTTTAGATAATCGGAGGCATTACGGACAAAAGCATCTATCTGTTCAGGTGTCAGGTACTGGACAACTGCGGCTGCCGTAATCCGGTCAAATGATAAATTCAACCTTTTCCAGATTGTCCTGTCATCGGCAAGGATCAAATCTACGTTTTTGTAGTTTTGCTCCCAGACTTTCTTTTCCGCTTCAAAAAGCATAGAACTTGAGAAGTCGACTCCTACTACCCTCTCATAATTTGGCACGTAGTATATCAGAAGTTCTCCGGCTCCACATCCAAAATCGAGAAGAGATTTACCTCCACTCAAGTGAAAAAGTTTTTCCTTTGCTTCTTTACAAAGGAATTCTTCTGTAAAATACCTGTGGCCTCCTTTCTTTTTATCTGAAAAATATTCTGCCCAGGAAAATTTTGACTTATTAAATTGATTAAATGCTGTCTCCATACCGAATAACCCCCCTTTCTCTGTCTTTTCCATTTCACCGATGTATATCTGCAGTTTGGCGAAAGTGAAAGACGATCACATCTCTTTGAAGTTTATATAGAAAAATTGTTTAGTATTACCAATACCACATGATTTTATCTAGTTATTGAAACGTTTATCCTGAAAACAAGCCCTGATCTTCCATCGGAAACTTCTCTACTAATAGTAGATAATTCGATAAATAATCTTTTTTGTCATGAAAATCCATATCTATGTCCATATAAAAATCAGTATATAACTACATATATAAGTTCATATAGAAATCCATCTAACTATCCATCTAAAAATCCGTATAATACACACATAAAAATACATATAAAAATCCAAATAAAATCCAAATAAAATCAAATTCCTATGATGAATGACTTCTTAAACTTGTTTTTCCTCCACACAGCACTGCACTGCTGTCTCCCTAACTGCACTGCCCCGAGTAAAAAAGACCTCTATTCCGATTCTCTTACACTTGACTACCTTTTTGTAACTTTAAGAGTTATTAAAGGCTTCCTTTTCACACATTTTAAAGAGACTTCGAGGAATCGTTATTCTTTTTCCGGGAAAAAGAAGAGTAGATGAAAAAACCGACAAAAAAGCAGGAAATAGAAGTATTACAGCACAAAGCTCTTTTTCTCTGCCTTTTTAATGTATTAAAGGTGCGTCAGCTTCTACAAAAAAATGGTATCTTCAGGGTGCAGGCATAGAATATAAAGCATTTCAAGCTGAATGATATAAATTAATAGATTCCTGAAAAATATGATAATCATATGTAATGAAGTCCAGGTACTGATAAACGAGAGGGATAAAGTTAATGGAGGATATGTTTAGATTTGCGGATGAGCTTGGGCCATTTAAGATCATTCATATTTACGAACCGTCAGTTGACCTGAAAGCGATTCTTGTGGTGGACAACATAGCGCGGGGGCCCGCCCTTGGAGGGGTCAGGATGGCCCCGGATGTGAGTACTGAGGAATGTTTCAGGCTGGCAAGAGCTATGACCCTGAAAAACGCGGCTGCAGACCTCCCACACGGGGGCGGTAAAATTGTCATGTACGGGGACCCGAGAATGCCGCAGGAAAAGAAAAGCCAGATGCTTCGAGCGCTTGCCAGTGCCCTCAGATATACGGAAGAATATATCTTCGCCCCTGACATGGGAACGGACGAGTTCTGCATGGCCTGCATAAAAGATGAGATCGGAAGGGTAGTAGGCCTTCCCTGCGAGGTAGGAGGAATTCCTCTTGATGAAGTAGGGGCCACAGGCTGGGGGCTTGCACATGCTACCGAGGTGGCGCTTCAATACTGTGATTTCGAGCTGAAAGGAGCTCGCGTGGTTTTTCAGGGCTTTGGGGCAGTTGGGAAGCATACTGCCCGTTTCCTTACTCAGAGGGGAGCTATTCTCGTAGGAGTAGCCGATTCCCAGGGTACGGTCCACAGTCCCGACGGGCTTGACCTGGATACCCTGATAAGACTTAAGAATGAAGGAAAAAGTGTACTTGACTATCCCGGAGGGAAAAAGCTTGACAATAACGCAGTTATCGCCATTCCCTGCGACATATGGATTCCAGCAGCCCGTCCCGATGTGATCAACGAGAGCAACGTTCATCTTTTGAACACTAAACTGATTGTTGAGGGAGCAAACATTCCAATAACAGAAGGGGCGGAAAAAATTCTTTATGAGGCAGGTGTTCTTCACGTCCCGGATTTTATCGCAAATGCAGGCGGTGTGATCTGTGCAGCGTCGGAGTATCAGGGAGCTAGCAGGTGCACAGCTTTCGGATCAATTGAAGAAAAGGTGAGAAACAACACGGTTCAGGTACTGGAAGCTGCAAAAACGAAAGGAATCCTGCCAAGAGAAGCTGCAGTCCAGCTTGCCGTAGAAAGAATTAAGCGAGCCATGAAATACCGGCGGTGGTCAATCTTTTCTTCGGGGCCGGGTTTTGTGTAACCTTTATATGATTCTCTAATTTCATCCTTTGATTTTTAAATTTCCGGCTATTCAGCTATTCAGGTTTCCTCTGCACCTCAAATCGAGTTTCAGCTTATTTCTTTCCTCCACACAGCACCGCTGCCGCCCTGACTGCACTATCCGGAGTAAAAAAGACCGGTATCCCGACTGCTGTAAATAGCGAAGCCGCTTCCCTGCTGAACTTTCCACCAGGAGAACAGATAAGGATCGGTTTTCCGCAACTGTCAGCAAAGTCCCGGATTTTTTCCGCAACTCGTGAGGTAAGAAGAGGTGGGCCCCACAGGAGGCTAACGATTGCAAGATCATAGCCTTCCCCGAAAACTTCCTGAAGGGCAACAATATAGTGTTCATCCCTTACACTGCCTGTCAGGTCTACAGGATTTCTTACGGAAGCAAAAGCCGGAAGTTTCTCTTTCAGCTTCCTTACAGCTTCGCTGGCGATTTCCGGAACCCTGAGCCCTGCCTCCTCACAGGCGTCAGCAATGGAAATCCCTATTCCGCCTCCATCCGTTATAATGAGAACTCTCTTTCCTTCAGCCAGCGGATACCTGTTCAGGACTTTGCAGGCGTCTTTTAATTCTTCATAACTTGCGACCTCTATTATACCTGCCTTCCTGAAAGCGGCTTCATAGGCTTCATATCTCCCGCTGACAGCCCCTGTATGGGAACTGGCTGCTCTTGCCCCTGGCTCCCGCTTTCCGACTTTGAGGGCTACCACAGGCTTTTTTTGCACACATCTGGAAGCAGCGGCAAGGAATCTGCGCCCGTTTCCTACAGACTCAATGTAGAGGGCGACCGCTTTTGTTGCTTCGTCTCCGGCCAGGAATTCAAGGCAGTCACTTTCGTCCACATCGACTTTATTTCCGTAGCTTACTACCCTTGCAACCCCTGCTCCCTCGTTCGCCATTTCGTCCATAATCATAGCGGCAAAGGATCCGCTCTGAGTAAGCACCGAAACTCCATCCATGGCAGGCCTTTCGACCTTATCGCTGCTTATGAAAAAGGTGTCCACATTTGAAATTGTATCGTAGATCCCAAGGCAGTTCGGTCCCATAGCCCGGATTCCTTTCTCCTCTAAAATTTCTTTCAGGCGGACTTCCATTTCCTTTCCTTCAGGGCCCACTTCCCTAAACCCGGAGCTGACAATTATCGCTCCTTTTATATTCTCCACAGGGCCGTTAAGAATTTCAAGAACAGTAGAAGCTTGCACTGCAAAAATTGCGATATCGATTCTGTCGTTTATCTCACCTGGAGTCGAATAACATTTAAGCCCCCTGATTTCCCGGTAGCCCGGGTTTACGGGATATATTTTTCCCTGAAACCTCATTTTCAGGAGGCTTTCCAGGATTGTATAGGAAAGCCTTTCCGGATTTGGTGATGCTCCTATCAGGGCTATGCTCTGCGGCTTGAAGAAAAAATCAATGTGTCCTTCCGTGGTCATTTATGCCCTTCCATGGTCATTTATGCCCTTCCGAATGATCTGCAGATAATATTCAGATTATAGCTTTGGCTTAAATATCTATACTTAATAAACTCCGATTCCATAAATCTCGAAAACAAAGAAGGTATGGAAGTTGCCAGAAGATAAAAACTCATTAAAGGATCTTAAGCGCCTGCAACAAGGAAACCGCTTAAAGTACGGGAACTCCATGGTCTGTTATTCCCTTTTTCCCTGTCTTTCGCCTTTGAGTTTTCCTTCCCGGTCACGCTCAGTGATCACAGTACATGCAAATGGCCCTTTCGCATTCCTCGTTCTGGAATTTCCATTTCAATCCCCAGCGTTTGATTGCCTGTATTATTTTCACGAAATCTACCCCGCTTTCGGTCAGGTAGTACTCGGATTTCGGGGGATTTGTCGAGTCATCAACCTTCTTTGCAATCAGGCCCTCAGTTTCCAGTTCTGTCAGCCTCTCTGAGAGGATTTTCGGAGTTATGTAGCCGAGTTTCCTTTTCAGCTCGTTAAAGCGCTTTTCCTTCTTTTCTCCCTTATGCAGCTCCAGAAGAATATGGATTGTCCATCTTTTCCCGATGATATTCATAGTCTTGTAGACTGTGCAGTCTTTCATAGTATAAACATAGAAACTGTCTGATATATAAATTAGTATCTCTAATATACTGGTATCAAAAGGATACTATTATAAAATTTAATTTATAAAACCTATCTATATTAATATACTGGAAAAGTTTCCTGTATCCGGCAAAACAGGATCGAAAGCAGCCCGTGACTGAGGAACTTTGTCATAATTCCGTCAGAGCTGCCCCGAGTCTCAGTATACAGTAAAATCCAGAAATTTGGAGAAAGATCGCCATGAAAGACAACTTACCGGAAAAAGGTGCAATCGTTCAGAGAGACCGTGAAACCTATGCAATCGCCCCCCACCTCCCCGGAGGAATCGTGGACCCGAAAACCCTCAGGAAGATTGCTGATGTTGCGGAAAAGTATGGGGCTGCTGCCCTCAAGATGACTTCCGCCCAGAGGATTGCAATTGTGGGTTTGAAAGAAGAAGACCTTGATAATGTATGGGCTGAACTTGATATGAATCCCGGCGCAGCTATAGGGCTCTGTGTAAGGAGTGTGAAGTTCTGTCCGGGGACGACTTTCTGCAAGCAGGGAAAACAGGATGCTGTAGGCCTTGGCCTCAAACTGGATGAAAAATACCACGGGATGGCCATGCCTTCCAAACTAAAAATGGCTGTTTCCGGCTGTCCGAACTCCTGCGCCGAACCTGCCATCAAAGACATCGGGGTAATGGGCACGGCCAAAGGATATACCCTGATGGTCGGAGGTTGTGCTGCCGCGACTCCAAGACTTGCTGAGGTCGTCGCAAAGGAACTGTCTGAAGAAGAAGTTCTTGAGGCAATCGATAGAATTGTTAATTTCTATAAAAACTCTGGCACGAAAAAGAGGCTCGGAAAGTTCATTGAAGGTATGGGACTTGAGAATTTCAAAGCCGAAGTAGGCCTGTAAAACCATGTAAATTTGCATGTAATCTCTAAAGCTCTCAAATTGTCTCACAAAGCCTTTAGAAGGCCTGATATGCTCTCATTTTAAACGCTTCCTCCGTGTGAAAAAAAATCCTTAATCCCGGAGAAATCCGGGGTTTCAAGGGTTAAAAATTCGTAACAACCCTTCGAATTCAGCCCGTGAAGTAACAGAGAAATTTATACTGGAAAAATTTATACTGGTCAGGCATATATGGGACGGATATCAGAATAGAGTGTGCAGGGGAAAAGGAGCAATCGAAAAGTAATAAAAGTAGTAAAGGTAATCAAAAATTAGCCTGAAAATTCTTAATACAGGCTATCTCGGTTTAACGCTGAGAAATACACAAGTTATGGTCAAAGGGGGAATAAGATGAAAGTCATTGAGATGAAATCTTCACCTGAAAAGCCGAACCCTCACAATGTGAGCGTCCGGATGCTCTATGATACCGAAAACGCCCAGGCAGTACACATAGAACTCAAACCAGGGGAAGCCTTAAAGAAGCACATTACTCCGGTAGATGTATTTTTTTACGTGCTTGAAGGAAAAGGGGTTGTTGAGATCGGGGATGAAACGCAGGAAGTCAGCCGCGATATGCTGATTGAAAGTCCTGCAAAGATTCCACACCGCCTTCTAAATCCGGGAGATGGGATCTTCAGGGTGCTCGTTGTTAAAGCCCCAAGGCAAACCGAGTCTACACGCCTGCTGTAAGAGCCAGACAGGATTGTGCAAACATGACCGAAAAAACAAAACCGAAAAAGATAGCCGTTGTCCGTTGTGACCTGGTTTCGGAGACCTGCCCCGGAGTGGGCTGCTTTAAAGCCTTCAACGAAAGAAAATCCAGCTTTGAGGGATACGGTACGGATACGCAGATTATCGCATTTTTCACATGTGGGGGCTGCTCGGGAAGGAGAGTATACCGGCTGGTGAACGCTCTGAAAAAGCATGGTCTGGATGTCGTACATCTCAGTTCCTGCATGCTTATGGAAGACAGTTACCCGAAATGTCCTAATCTGGATAGCATCCGAAAGACAATTCTGGATGCGGGAATAGAAATTGTCGAAGGCACTCATCACTGAGAATTTATTCTGACAATCTACAGGTAGCCAGCAAAGAAATCAAGAAGAGGACAGATAAGACACAAATGAGGAAAACATGTCTACAGAAGAGAACAAAGCAATAGTTCGCCGATTCTTTGAAGAGGGACCTTCTAAGGGAAATCTAAGCATCGCTGACGAGCTGCTGTCACCTGATTTCGCTTTACATGTTCCTCTGCCTGCATCTTCGGGAATCGAGGGAATAAATGAAGTGATTACCGCATGCAGGGCAGCCTTCGAGCACCTTAATATTACAGTTGAGGATATGATTGCCGAAGGTAATGACGTGGCTGCTCGTTTCACAGCTCGCGGTATACATAAAGGGAATTTTATGGGGTTACCGGCTACAGGAAAGCCAATAACTATGACTGGTATAGAGATCTTCCGCATTAAGGACGGTAAGATCATTGAGCTGTGGGGTGAGGCTAACCTTCTTGGCCTGATGCAGCAGCTAGGGATTATTCCTGTTCCTGGAAACCAGGGTTAAACTTCATCAGGTGCGCCACATCCTCATTAAATTATTTGCATCTGAATGTATGTGGTGAAAATACAACTTACGAACAAGCTAGGGTAATAAAATGAGCCATGATATAACTCGGGACTGGAATCTCGAAGAAGATGAGAATTACGAAGGTGCAGACCTTGAGCTTCGGGACATTCCCCTTCCAAATACAGACAATATCCTGTACTCAATTCTAAATTCTTTGAACCACAATATTGCAAACTTTTACGCTTATACGAAGTTCAGGGACTATCTTTCTGAGAACACCCTGGATGTGGAACTGCTCCAGAGAAGCATGAGTATCCACAGGGACTTTTCAGCCCTGATCCTGCACACCAAAGAAGAAATGGTGTTCATTTATCCGGAGCTTCTGGAAAAGTCCGAAAAGCTGCTGTTCAAAGGAAGTACAGGCACGGATTTTATAAACTACACTCTTAAAATGTGTAAATTGATAAACGATTACAAGAAAATGCTATACAGAGAAGGGTATCTACCGGATCTCAGGATGAAACTGACGCTAAACGACATGTAAGCCCGATATTTCTCCGCATAACATAAATAAAACGTTTTTATAAACACTTTTTCACATGGAAATCCTGAAGGGGGTCGGTTCAATGGTAAAACGAATGATAGTAAAAATTGACGAAAAGAAATGTACAGGCTGCGGGAAATGTGTCGCACCCTGTGCCGAAGGTGCTATTAAAATTATCAACGGAAAAGCAAAGGTCGTATCCGAAGAACTCTGCGACGGCATGGGCTTCTGCCTGGGAGTCTGTCCTGAAGGTGCACTTTCGGTCGAAGAAAGACACACTGTCGAATTTAACCGTGAAAAAGCAGAAGCCCAGCCCAAACAAAAAGACATCTCCATCCAGTGCTTCTCCTGCGGGGCCGGCGAAAACACCCGCTACCTCCTCCCCCTCAGGCACAAAATGGACAGCCTTTGGGTGTGCACTCGCTGCCTTCCCAGGCTGATTCACGGCTAATTAGCTCAGTTTCTTTATTATAAATCAGTCCGCTTGAACGAGCGAAGCGAGTGAAACGGCCCCGTCCTCCCGAGATGGGACTCGGGATGGAAAGCCTGTGTGTCCGCACCCGCTGCCTTCCCAAGCTGATTTACGGTTGACCACAACCGTTGGGCCGCAACCGTT
>CAZSVY010000248.1:0-10429 GCA_964610495.1 uncultured Methanosarcinales archaeon | reverse complement strand
TTTTATGCGGATGTGGTTGAAGTCGCGTACCGGGAAGGAGACTTTGATTCTCTTGAGTTCATAGTTGCACATGAACTGGCTCATATAAAGGCAGGCCATGTGACCCTGCTCTACAACCTCTCAATCTTCCCGATTGCCTTTGTGCCTGTCCTCAAGAACCTTTTATGGACTGCGCTGAGTCGGGCAAGAGAATATACCTCAGACAGAATTGCAATCAGAATTGTTCCTTTAGGCAAAAGAGGGCTTATTGTCCTTTCTGCAGGTGAGCATCTTTACAAAGATGTAAATTACGAAGAATATCTGCAAACGGCAAGGACTCCTGAAGGATTCTGGATCTGGTCAACCAATTTACTTTCAACACATCCGGCCCTGGTCAGGAGGGTAAGGGCAGTCAATGAGAACAGGCCAGGAAGAATTTTCTAAAATGATGAGTTTTAAAATAATGGATTTTGAAAAACGTACCTGGAATAAAGCTGGAAAGTTTTCTCATCCGGGATTGAAAGAGATACCAGGTTTGAAATCGCAGCTCTGGCGGGAGATTCCGGAGCAGCCGGCAGCAAGCAGAAACCTCAGAGAAATTAGCTGCTCAATGAAAAACGAGTGAATACGACTATACGCTTATAAAGTCATAAATTTTCATAAAGACTATAAATAGCTTTATGTTATAATCCGACCAATACCTCCAAAATGTCATATTTGCTTGAGATCGCAATCGTTCTCGTTCTGATCGCACTCAATGGCCTCTTTTCCATGTCAGAGTTTGCCCTCGTTTCTGCCAAAAAAACCCGCCTTAAACAGCGGGCGGAAGAAGGAGATATACGGGCAGCTGTTGCGCTTAAGCTCGCGAATGAGCCTACACCGTTTCTCTCGACGATCCAGATAGGAATTACTCTTGTGGGGATCTTTGCAGGCGCGTTCGGGGGAGCCACGATAGCAGGAGGGCTCGCGGCTTACCTTGGAAAGTTCCCTGCTCTGGCCCCATACAGTGGTGTGCTCAGCATCACTTTTGTGGTACTCATTATCACCTACCTGACCCTGATTTTTGGGGAACTTGTCCCAAAACGGATTGCGCTCAGCAATGCGGAATCTATCGCCTCTGCTGTTGCAAAGCCAATGTTCTCTCTTTCTATTATTGCAAAGCCGTTTGTGATAATTCTCAGTCGTTCGACCGAGGCTGTGCTCAGGGCCATGAAGGTCAGGAAGATTACCGGGCCTCCGGTAACCGAAGAGGAAATCAAGATTATGCTTCAGGAAGGAACCGAGGCCGGAGTGTTTGAGCGGGCCGAACTGAGCATGATAGAAGGTGTGCTTGAGATTGGTGACCGCCGCGTAGATTCCCTGATGACGCATCACACTGATCTCATTGCGCTTGACCTCGAAGATCCGACCGATGAAAATCTGAGGAAGATGATCGAAAGTGGCCGATCCAATTTTCCGGCATACGAGGGAGATCTGGACAATATTGTCGGTATGGTCTCCGTAAAAAGGGTCCTTGAAAGATTTGTGGAAAGCGGTACCGTTGATCTCAGAGCACTTGTTACAAAACCGCTATTCGTACCTGAAAGCGCCTCGGTCCTGAAGCTTCTCGAATTGTTCAAGGAAACCGGGGTGCATGTCGCCCTTATCACCGACGAATACGGGAGCATTCAGGGTGTAATCACCTTGCATGATATCCTCGAAGCAATTGTGGGTGAAGTCCGTTCTCTCGGCGAGCCTGCGGAGATGCAGATTAGAGTCCGTGAAGATGGCTCCTGGCTTATCGATGGAGATGTGCCCATTGAAAAGCTTAAAGACGTTCTGTCTGTGGATTCCTTTCCAGGGGAAGAACTGGGATATTACCGAACCATAGCCGGGCTGATTATTTTCATTCTGCAGCGAATCCCGGCAACCGGAGACCATATTGTACTGGGGGGATTGCGGTACGAGATTGTGGATATGGACGGCAATCGAATAGATAAAGTGCTGGTAACGCGAGTTCCTTCAACTCCTGAAGGTTGAATATCTACTCCCTAAAGTTGAATGCCTGTTGCCCAATATCTGGAAGGTGCGGCTTTGAAATGGTAAAAAAGATACTAAAGACGCCCCGCAAATTAAAAAAATTAAGGAGAATTTCGATAAATTGTAATCATATATCTGGAAATGTAGGGGGTTTTCAAGATAGTGGTATTCGAAATTCTCAATCCTGTTTTTTATCAGGCTTGAATAGGCGATAAGGCCTTTCAAAGGTTTTATTTGTTGCAGGTGGATTGTTTGGAATCGGCTGTGCAGTCGGTCTGAGCACAGGCCTTTTCGGAGTCGCCAGCGCAGCTTTCCTGGTTGCATGCCTGGCCGCATTCATCTGCACAGTCTTCACAGCAGTTGCCGTTACATTCTGTCAGCTCGGAGTCACCTGCACAGTTTCCATCATCACAGTTTTCGGTACAGGTATCACAGCAGGCTCCTGCGCAGTCTGCCTCTTCACAAACGTCTGCACAGTCCTCACAGCAGTCGCCTTTGCATTCGGTCAATGCACAGTCGCCTGTGGAGTCTGCATTTTCTGTACATTTGTCACAGCAGTCTCCATTGCAGGCGTCCTGGCCACAGATTTCTGTACATCTGTCACAGCAATCTCCTGCACAGTCTGCCTCGGTACAGTCGTCACAGCACTCTCCAGTGCATTCTGCCTGGTCGCAGTCGCCATTACAGCTGACAACTTCATTAGCGGGTAAGGGGAATACTCCATCTCCAGGGCAGTTTTGGTCATAGTCGCCAGGGGATAGGCTGTTTTGATCACAGTAGGCAGGAGATCCCTCAGCATTACACGCCGAGGCTGCAGAAACTCCTAAAGTCAATAACATTAATACAACAGAAACAGATGCCGTAATTTTCCAGATTGACTTTCTGTTAAAATTCATTTTTTTCCTCCTAGTTTGCTTACGTTTGATCCGAGAGTACCCGTAATCAGGAGTCTACTGGAGAAATTAACATATAAATATACTTATTTCTATACCCGATTATAAAAATCGGAAAAGGAATTTAAAGCTTTATAACTCTTTATTTCCAACCCTGAAAGATCATAACATTATAAATTGTGTTTAACTATACCTTTCATCGTTAAAAATTAAATGTAAGTCTTTTCAGGAGGTTATATCCTCTAAAATCTTAATAAAGTCCTTTATACTCGAACAAGCCCGCCGTAAAGGGTCTTTTTCTGCGTACCTTAACTCTTAAGACCCTAAATTTCCTCAAGGGCTCAGATTCCCTGTATTTAATGAAAAGACAGGATAGGAAGCGCCATTTCTGCCTCTTAAGTATAATATCTGCAGATTTTCCTCTGACAAGTAGAAAGTCCAGCCTGACAGCATTTTCTGAATACAACCTGAGATAAAACAACCTGAGATTATAGACCTACCAGGGCAGGTGTTTCGGGCTGTATCCTGACGATATTAAAATCACTCAGGGCAGTGTCTCGGTAAAAAAGACTGTAATCGAAGACCATAAAAGAGAAGGAAAATGATAATAGAAAAGTTGGCCTGTAGATTTTGCAGTACTTTTATTTCCTTCTCACTCGCTTACTTTTATTTTTCCTGTGTATGCTCCGAAATCCAGTTCCCTATAATTTCCAGAGCAGCCGGAGAAATTGTTTCTTCTATTTTCGCATACTCTGAGGGAGACCCCGTATTAGCGGTCTGGAATAAATGGTTGAGGCCTGGAAGTTCTTTAACTTTGTAGTCTTTATTGCCACCTGCCTTGAGAGCCTCATCTATGGCACGGAGATTTTCTTCAGGCGGGACCTGAAGGTCTTTTTCACCGTTTATGGCAAGTACGGGACATTTGACTTTCATTAAGATTGGTTTAGGGTCGTATGTCAGGAAAAAGCGCATCCATGGGGATGAGAGTCCTGTTGCTTGAGAGTCAATAGTGGCCTCGGAATAGCCTAAATTTTCTCTTTCCTGTTCACTCATATTTACCATCTCGGCCCTTAGAATATTACGAAGCTTCTCCTCAGCGATTGTATTATTTTCTTCTTCTTTTACCACAGAAAACATTCTTCTCATTAGAGCTTCGTTCCTGGCGATAGTCTCATTACTTGCTCCTCCGGCTTTTGCAATCAGGTCACTTTGCAAGTACAGAATTTCCTCTCCGGTCAGCCCGGGGGCTGCCATCAGTACAATGAATGCGACATCTGGAGATTTTACTGCTACAATGGGTGCAATTAGACCTCCTTCACTGTGTCCAATCAGTCCTATTCGGCTTGAGTCTATCTCCCTGCGGCTTTTTAGGAATTCTACTCCTGCAAGTACATCTTCTGCAAAATCCTCAGTTGTAGCCTGTGAGAAGTTTCCAGTCGATCCTCCTATTCCCCGGTCATCTACCCGAAGCACAGCAATACCCCGGCGTGTCAGATGATCAGAAAGTACAAGGAACGGACGATGCCCAAAAACTCCCTCATTACGATTTTGCGGCCCTGAGCCCGTTATGAGTATAACTGCCGGGAAAGGCCCCTCAGACTGAGGGAGAGTTAACGTTCCTGCCAGTTTTATTCCTGCTTCTTTATTTTCATAAACAACTTCTTCTTCGGTATATGGATAAGGTTTTACAGGATCCTGCTTTCTGCGCGTATCAGGGGCTTTCTCAATTCTGTTAAGCACAAGTGGAAGAGCTGATCCTGCCTGTTTCCATTCTCCTTCTATAGTTTCGTTACTCTCCTTATATATTCCTTCAAAACTTCCCTTGATGGATTTAACCTCAAGGTTAAAATTACCATCTTTGTAACTAACAGTTTCAACAGGTATGCCGGTTACTCCCTGGTCAGGGCTGTCCATGCTGGCTTTGATAGACCCATCAGGACTGGTAGAAATATTGAACACAATTCTTAATTCCAACCCGCCCGGAACTTTTAAATTTCCCATCCAGATGCCTTCTATTTCCCTGATATCTCCAGCACTATCATTATGCGTATCATTTAGTTGTGAACTATCTTGCTGTGATCTATCTGGTTGCGAAGTGCATCCCAGGCCAGCTATAGTGATAATCAATAAGACTATGCAAATTACGATTTTACTCTTCATGATGGCCTCTTTCTTTCACATTTTTCATTTGGCATTTTATCTTTCTCTTTTTCAATGTTTCTTTTTAAACATTTGGTTATATATCTTACTTCTTTACCGAAGACTAAAATTTCGGCTATTACAACTCCAACTAATATAATATGTCATTCATTGAGAAGATTCTGCAAATTGAGATAATCCTGTAAACTAAGAATAAATTTGAAACTCCAACCTGAGTAATTATTGAGTTCTATTAACGCCTTAAATCAGGAAACCCTTTTACTCGACTTAAGTTTTAGGTAAGCACATCGATCTGATAATCTTAATTTGGTGTTCTCTGCAGGACAATAAGATTATTCCTGTCTCGATCAAAGCCGGAAAAAAAGCATTCTAGAAAAAAAGAATAAACGAAAACTTATCTCCTGAAAGTAATCGTTCTGAGCCGTAAAGGTCGGAAAGAAAAATGTTAAAAAAGAGAGTAAGTAGAGACTTATCTTTTGAGAATCATCGTTCTCAGCCGGTCAGCAGAGCTTGCAGACTTATCGGCAACGCCTCCTATCCTTTCGACAAGCCCTATCAGGTGGCAGACGCCTGCGCCTCCTATAGCCTCCTCGTTTTCGAAGATCCTTTTTAAGAGGGCTGTTTCAAGCACATCTACATCATGTTCCAGTTTTTCGACTTCAGGGATAATGGTCATTGTTTCTTTAACCTCTTCCTTGCTGAAAGAGGTAGCGAGAAGCTTGTAAAGCTCACCTGCGAGCTCATCGTACAGCCTTGTAGTTTTCAGCGAAGCGCCCATCAGTTCCAGAAAACCGTTTTTTATTTCCTCAGGAAGGGTCTTACAGGGCCGAAGATTCATCCAGTAGGCTGCGGCCTGTGCAAAGTCGGCAATAGAATCCTGCTGCTTGAGGAACGAAAGAAGGTCCTTTTTGTCCACTGGCAGCTTAACTGAGGAAGGAATGCCTGCCCTTATTTTCTGTTTGAGTTTGTCGGCGTCATGTTCCAATTTGTCAATCTCGATTGTCCTCTCCTCCAGGACGGCCTGGTTTCCTGCACAGTAGGCTTCCATTGCTTCAGCCAGCTTTTCAACTGCCAGGACTCCCTTTTTAGCATGTGCTTCCAGAGGCACAAAGGGAGATTCACCGACCACGTCAAGGACGGAACGGATATAGTCTTTCATAAAAAGATCACCTCAAGCCCCACAAAGATCAGTGCCGATGTAAGGGCAGCTATAGGAACTGTTGCTATCCAGGAAGAAACAATCCTCCAGATCACGCGCAGGTCAACGGCTGCAATCCCGCCTGCAAGCCCAACCCCTATAACCGAACCGACAAGCGTGTGCGTAGTCGAAATCGGAAGGGAACTGTAGCTGTGAAGCAGAACTACTGAGGCTGTTGCAAATTCTGCGGAAAAACCACGTGTCGGTGTAAGTTCCGTAATTTTCGAACCTATGGTTTCAACCACCTTATAGCCCCAGGTGGCCATTCCTATCACCATACCAAGGCCTCCCATTACGAGCACCCATATAGGAACCTCAAGTCCTGTTACTCCCATAACCCTGAGTGCGGCAGCGAGAGGACCGACAGCGTTTGCCACATCGTTTGACCCATGCGCAAATGCCATGTAGCAAGCAGTTATGAGTTGCAAGGATATGAATTTTCTCTCAACGAGTGGGAGGTCTTTAGCCCTGTGAAGGAACAGTTTTCTTATTACGGAAAAGGTAAGATAAGCAACAACAGCCCCAAGCGCCGGGGATATAAACCAGCTGGCAACAATTTTTGTAAGTTCTCCCCAGTGAATATCAGAAAGAGCAATAGTTCCGTTGTAGGCTGCAATCAGCCCGAAGCCGAGTACCGAACCAACGATGGAATGGCTGGTTGAAACGGGGAGGTTATAAAAGGTTGTAAGGGTTACCCAGAAGCCTGCTGCAAGAATTGCGGCCAGCATTCCAATCGCCACGATATCGGGATGGATGCTTCCTATTACGTCAATGGGAACGATTCCCTTTGCAATTGTAGAGGTAACTCGTTCTCCAAAGAACACAGCACCTAAAAATTCAAACACTCCAGCAATAATAATTACCTGCTTAAGTGATAAGGCACCTGTTCCAACCGAAGTCCCCATAGCATTTGCGAGGTCGTTTGCCCCTATATTCCAGGCCATATAAAGGCCCGCTAAAATAAGCGCTATGACAAGTAAATCCATTTTTTCTTACTCCACAAATTTCAAACTTCAAAATTGTTATAATTATTATAAGATCCAAGTTTTTCAATTTTAGTAGAATCGATGTGTAATCTCGGAATATTTCTTGAAATTTAGAGCCTGTATGGTATTCCAGACAATTTCATTATATTTTATAGTTTCCACATATTTTGGGGAACTCTATATAATCTATAGATCTATATATGCCTATTTTTGGTATATTTATATTCTTTACCTCCAGTTTAGGAGCTTCAAAGCTCTCGTATGAAGATAAAAAGGACAAACTCTTGAAGAACAAAGCTTTTCCGTTCTTGAAAATAACGGAAAGTTTTTATCCTGATGTGCCTTTCCGCAATTTAAAATGAAACGGCGAAATGAGAGCTTCAAAGTCAAAGGGAATGCGGGATGCCCGGAGAAGATACTTGAAATGCTTACCACCCGTCTTTTAAGAGTCCCTGACATTTGTGCCATCGATCTGGTTTTTTGAAAAAGAAAATTTGATAAAAGTTTTTAATAAAGGAATTTTGATAAAGAAGCTTCTGGTAAACAGGTCTCTGATAAATGGTTTTTTGAGAGGTAAGTTTTGGTAAAGAAAATTTCATAAGGTATTTAAAATTCGGATGCAGTATTTTTTTTCTCGAAAAATAGAAAGATTAATATAAGAATGTTAACTGCAGCAGAGTTAAATTTTCGAAATAGCCGCTCCTGTATACAGTTTTTCGGGTCTATTTTACAGGATAATATAGGAAGATTTGTAGAGGAAGATTTATAGAAAAAGATTTATAGAGAAAGATTTATAGACGAAGATATTTTTCAGGCTTCGAGCCCCTGAAATTCATGATCCTTCTTTTCTTTTTGCCTTATCCTTTCTCTGAGCAGATCGAGCACCTCTTCGTCCGAAACATCGTACCATCTCTCGTAAGCCTGAGCGACAGCCCTGAAATATGCAGGAATCTCAAGCACTACGAGCTCATCTACCTTCTTCTGAAGTTCTTCTACGACCTCTCTTCCTGCTACAGGTACTGCGACCACAATTTTTCCTGCTTTCCTGTTTTTGCAAAGCTCGATAGCTGCCCGCATTGTAGAGCCCATTGCAATACCGTCATCGGTGAGAATTACGGTCCTTCCCGCAATCTCGGGCAGGGGATTTCCTCCTCTGAGGGCTTTTATGCGCCTTTCAATCTCGGCAATCTGTTCCTGTTTGATCCGCTCAATGGTTTCTCCTGCAAGCCAGTAGTGTGCATTTTCTAAAATGAACGTGCTCCCGTTCTCGGCTATTGCCCCGAATCCGGCTTCAGGATTGTCCGGAAAAGGCAACTTCCTTGCAATAATCAGGGAAAAATCGGCATTAAGCTTCGCTGCAACCTGCAGCCCGACTTCCACTCCCCCACGCGGGATAGCAAGAATAACAGGATTTTCTGCCCTGTATTTCTCAAGAGCTTCTGCAAGCTTTTCCCCTGCATCTTTACGGTTTTTGAACATAATTCCACCTTGGTTCACAAATTGCTCCTTTTTTTCATACAAACATCAAAATCAAACTATCCTCATAGGCCGCCTGTAAATCTCGACTGAAGAGCCCGAAGGAAGAGTTGTTTCAGGCAAACAAAGTTCCAGAACTTTCTTTGCAACATCTTCGGGTTTGAGAACAGGCTCATCGGTATGCAGCGAGCGATACATTCCGGTATCCACGCTTGCAGGGCAGACCGCATATACCTGAAGCCCACCTCCGGTTTCATAAGCAACGGATTCGGTAAAACCGATAACTGCAAACTTTGAGGCGCAGTATATTGATAGTTTGGGTATGCCACGCTTTCCTGCCCCTGAAGATATATTTACGATCCTGCCTTCTCCCCTTTTAAGCAGATGGGGGAGGGCATACTTTGTGCAGAAAAACATCCCCTTTACGTTTGTATCCATAATCTCATCATATTCTTCGGTTGAAGTCTCCACAAGGTATTTTCTATATGCTACTCCTGCGTTGTTTATAAGGATGTCAATTCTTCCAAAGGCATCCATCGCCTTTGAAACCATATCAATGACCTCCTCTTCTTTTCTAATGTCAGTCTTTACCGCAAGAGCTTTTCTACCTTGCTTTTCCACCAGCCTGGCAGTTTCTCGAATTTCTTTTTCAGTCCTTGCGACAATTACAATATCGGCTCCCTCTCCTGCCAGTGACAGGCAGATAGCCCTGCCAATTCCTCTTCCCCCACCGGTTACAATGGCTGTCTGACCTTTCAATTTCATAGCTGTCACTTTACAGTCACTTTATTAGTTATCGGGCAGAACAAGGATATATTTTTGGAAGCAATATTTCTGAACTGCAATCAAGAGCTGCCCCTCTATTAAAAAGAAAAAGAGCAATTCCGGCAAAAGAATGCTAACACGACCTGGCAAAAAGATAATGTAAGTCCGCCAGAATTGCCGGATATCTGCCCTTTGATTTTTAATCATTAAAGCTGAGGGACTGGAGGAGCCTGTATCTCGATTATCTTGCCTGATGTAACTCTTGAATCAGGCGAGGCAAGTTCCAGAACCTTTTCCGCAATATGCTCGGGTTTGAGTGGGGGCTTGTCTGCATAGATTGACCTGTACATATCCGTATCCACAGCGCCAGGGCAGATCGCGTAAACTTTAATTTCCCCTTCCAGTTCGGCGGCAATGGATTCCGTTATGCCGTTTACCCCGAATTTTGAGGCACAGTATACGGAAAAATCCGGAAGCCCGTGTAATCCTCCTATTGAGGATATATTGATGATTTTTCCGTTTTTACTCTCTCTAATGTATGGAATCGCATATTTCGTGCAGAGAAAGACTCCTTTTAAGTTGGTATCGATAATTTTATCGTACTCTTCCAGGGTGGTCTCCTCCAGCCTTTTTTTGTAGGCCACTCCCGCATTATTGATAAGAATATCAAGCCTGCCACATTTATCAATTGTCGTTGAGATCAGGCGTCTTACGTCCTCTTCGCTTTGCACGTCAGCCCGAATAGCGAGAGCTCTACTGCCCATTGCTTTTAATCTATCTATAGTCTCTTTGATTTCACTTTCATTCCGTGCTGCAATTATAATGTTTGCTCCCTCTTTTGCCAGAGCAAGACAGATAGCTCTTCCTATCCCTTTGCTCCCCCCGGTTACAAGAGCTGTTTGACCCGCTAAACTCATTGCTACCCCTTTTATACGTTTATCTTCTTTTTATCA
>CAZSVY010000247.1:0-4941 GCA_964610495.1 uncultured Methanosarcinales archaeon | reverse complement strand
AGATAAAAAGACAGGGCATTGAGAATCTGCCCGATAAAGTTCAAAGTTTCCTGTGTATTTGTATAGTATATAAGGGCAAACTCCGCAAAGATGGATGCTATTATAGCTGCTATAAGTATTCTGTGTACATAACCCTCGAACCTGTCTTTCTTTCGATACAGGAGAACCAGTGAGCCAATAAATAAAACAGAGATAATATACTCGCTGAATATCTTAAAGTTAGTTAATCCGTAACCTTCAACATAACAGGCCGGAAAGTTTCTATATTGGAAGATTGAGAGCAGGAGGACTGCCGTAATTACAGCATATATAAAGAATACTCCCTGGGCAAACTGATCATTTCCACTGGCCTTCTCGTCCCTTTTTTCAGCCCCTGAAACCTGCACCAAAAGCAACGGAGCCACAAAAAAGGAGATGCTTCCAAGGTATCTCATAACTATCCAGAGCTGCACCGGGAGATTTGTCCCATATTCGGGGAACACGCCCATTTCTTTGTATGAAAATGCACGTAGAAAACCGAGGCCTGCTATGAAAAAGAGTGCAGTCCCGATAAAGGTAAGGTATCGGTTTTCAGAAATGACTTTTGATTTCCATACAATTATGAAAACCATGTAAGCGATTATGACATTAAACAAATTTACGATAATACGAAAGAGCAGATAATTCTCAAGACTGATCGCATAGAGCACACACGCTATTACCAGGAATAGCCCCATCTTAATAATGGAGGTATTAAAAGTTGTAAGAGATTTTGTCTGCCCATATTGCATCCTGGGCTTATATATTAACTATAATATAAAATAGTTTCGAATTTTTTATATACCTGTCGAAAACCCGAACTGAATTTCAGATCATGTTGCCGAGAGCTCTAATGCTTACTTTAGCCTGACTGATTAGCCAAATAAATTTAATGATGTTCAACCGGGAAAGCCAGGTTTCTATGCAGGTCTCGGTGTCTACCAGCTCATTATAACAACTTTTTTATATCGTTTCAAGATTTAGAAAAATTTTGAATTATTTACTAAATTTTCAATTAATTCCTACAGTTTTAATTATTCCCTAAAGTTTCAACTATTTTCTCAGAGTATTACCTTTAGTTAACGACGTTTACTTACCTTGGCATAAAATAAACTTTTTATCTTATTATGTATTACAATATTTTATCAAATTGATATTTATAGTAGCTAAATGTATGCGAAGTTAAATTTTCAAAAAATTGATGTGTGGAATGTGGAAAACTAATAAAAAGGAGATAGGGCATGGAATACAAAGTCGAAGATAAAACAGGAAATGATATTGAAGTTAACAAGCAAGCTACGGAGAGAAACCGATCCGAAGATGAATCCAGTGCCAGTATAGAACTTAAGAACGGAAATGAGCCTGAAAAAGCGGCTGAGTTGATGCAAAAGCCTGAGGTAGATTCCGACCGGTTTTTCAAGCTTATCGATTCCTCGATTCAGGGTTTAAGAGAATACAGGCTGATTGTCTCGGCTCTTAAGCTCGGGGTGTTTGAAGCTCTTAAAACTCCTTTATCGGCAGGGGCTCTGGCTGAAAAGCTTGGCTGCGATCCCGGGCTCATGCCTCACTTCTGTGAAGCTCTCTACAGCCTTGGCCTGCTCGACAGGTTTGAAGAAGAAGCGTTTGAAGAAGAGAGGAATCCGCAGAGGCAGGAGAAAGCTGAGACAGGTGTTGCTCCCGAGGGCAGATCTGAAGACAAATCCGAAGAGGGGTTTCTGAGTAACGGGACAAAAAATCCTGGTGCCGTATACCTGGTCTCCGAGTTAAGTGCCGCTTATCTTCTTGAAAGCTCTCCGTTTTCGCAGCAGCATTACCTTGCCGGAAGGTTAAAGACTGTCGAGCTCTGGAATCGTCTTCCTGAAATCATGAAGAGTGGACCTGAGATTTTCGAGAAAGGAACTTTTTTCGGAGAGGTTGTTCAGTCTATGGCTGAAAACGCACGCTGTGGGATGCTTCAGGAGACTGTCAAACTCGTTGCGGAGTACGTTGAGTTCGAGAATGTCAAAAAGCTGCTTGACCTTGGGGGAGGGCATGGGCTTTATGCCATTGCTTTTGCAAAACTGAACGAAAACCTTCGGGCTTTTGTGTTTGACCTGCCTCCTGTTGCGGAAAAAACAAAGGAGTTTATCAAGAAGTACGGAGCATCGAATGTGAGCGTAATCCCTGGGGACTTTTTTAAGGATGAAATAGGGGATGGATATGATCTTATCTTTTCTTCCTTTAACCCTGGAGGGAAAGTGCCTTCCCTTATTCCCAGGCTTGCCGGAGCCTTAAATCCGGGAGGTACTTTCGTAATCCGACAGATGCCTGACGAGAAAATGAATTCAAATGCTTTTCTCAGCCTTGACTGGAATCTCTGGACTTTTGAAGGTGTGAAAAAAGGAGGGTCAGGTTACAGTTTCGAAAATAGCGTACCTTTCACCGAGTATATAGGGATGCTTGGCAATTACGGACTTGAAGTCTTTCGTGCACTTGATATGAAGGACGGATCAAGAATTGTGTTTGCGCGGAAAACAGCCTGAATTTTGAAGAGAAAATTAGTTGAGCCGGAGAACTTGATTTTAAAAGTCCCGAGATCCTTGACCTGCATCTGGTAAGCATCCTTATGAATCAATTGGAGGGAGAAATCGAATTGACATGAGAAAATGGAACCGGGTTCATTATGAGGTTCAACGTAGAAAATAAGCTCTAATTGCTTCTCCAGGGCACATGGACTGAAAAAAATCTAAAAAAATTTCATTGCCTGGAAAATACCAGTTTTCTGAATTAATCCAGCCAGAAAAGGCTTGCTCCTGCCCTGTAAAATCTCTTTTCTGGATAGGCATGCGGTATTACAGGCATGATATTGTTCCAAATCGCTTTGTTCCAGATCGCACTACCAGACGCAAAAAAACTTAACTACAGATTGATCATTCTTCCTGCGGAACTGGAAAAATCTGAAACAGCAATGTTATTATGCTGTAAAACAATTTCTAAATGGGGATTGATGTGATAAAAGAAGCCATGTTCTACGAGAAAATCGGAGACAATAAAGTACACTGTAATCTCTGTGCCCAGAGTTGCAAAATTCCCCAGGGAAAAAGGGGCTTTTGCGGGGTCAGGGAGAACAGGGAAGGAGAATTATATACTCTTATCTACGGGACGGTTTCAAGCGAGGCCGTTGACCCTATCGAAAAGAAGCCGCTTTATCATTTTTACCCGGGATCTTATGTTTACTCAGTCGGGTCAATAGGATGCAATTTCCGGTGCAAGCACTGCCAGAACTGGTCGATTTCCCAGGCCTGCCTGGAGGATGCTTATACAATGGATGTCCCTCCTGGCGAGCTAATTGAAAGGGCACTTCTGTCACACTCAAGCTCGGTTGCCTGGACCTATAACGAGCCCACGATCTGGCACGAATACACCTACGAGTGTGCAAAACTGGCAAAAGACGCAGGACTTGCAACAATCTATGTGACAAACGGGTATATGACGCCTGATGCCCTCAGGCATATAGCACCCTATCTGGATGCCGCCAATATCGATATCAAGGCTTTCAATGAAAAGTTTTATCACGATGTCGCCAGCGCAAAACTGGCTCCTGTGCTCGAGGCTTCTGCCCTTGCAAAAGAACTCGGAATCCATGTAGAGATTACGACCCTCATCATTCCAGATGTAAACGATTCCCTTGAAGAGCTCAGGGAACTCTCAAAATGGGTGTACAAAAACCTGGGGCCCGAGACTCCACTTCACTTTACGCGTTTCCATCCCCAGTACAAGATGCAGAACCTCTCCCCGACGCCTGTGAAAACCATGCAGGAAGCCTGCAAAATCGCAACCGAGGAAGGGGTGAAATATGTTTACATGGGCAATGTCCCTGGCAGCGAGCGCAATAATACCTTCTGTCCGAACTGCGGAAAAATGCTGATTGCCCGAGGCTTTTTCGAAATCGAAAAGTACGAGATCACACCTGAGAAAACCTGTCCGAAATGCGGAGAACATATTCCCATAATAGGTGAATACGTCGGCTCAAGACAGGTACCGCCCGAATACGGATATTAAGCCCTGATTACTGAGAGCCAGAACAGGAAGGAAATTACAGGGCAAAACAGGGAATATACCGAATTGTTTTTCTTTACTGGAAAAGTTTTATTTTTTCAGAAGAAGAATTTTCACTTATTTCAGAAAGAGTTTCTATTCGGGAAAAGTTTTTATTTTTTCTGAAAAAGTTTTTGTTTTTCTCAGAAGATATATTTTCCATACCCTTCCTGAAAGATTTTTATAATCCCTGCTCGCAGGGAAGGCGTATACTCTTCAGGTTCGGTTTTAACGGCCCTGTGCAGCTCTTCCAGCTCTACCCATTCTACATAGACGGCTTCTTCCGGATCAGGCTGGATTAAGCTTGCGGTTTTTTCCGAACATCGTCCCGAAAATACTGTGTGGAAAGCCCCTTTATTTTCGAAGATACAGGGAATCTTAAATAATTTCCTGAACGGGACCGAGATTCCTATTTCTTCAAGCATTTCCCGCTTCATGCAGGCTTCATAAGTCTCGTCCGCTACGGTACCGCTTACCGAGTAGGTATAACGGTCAGGGTACCAGCGCTTTTGAGGCGACCTTTTCTGGATAAGTATTTTATTTTCAGGGTTAAGCAGGATAAGCTGGGCAGCCCTGTGAATATGCTTTCCCGAATAAAATTCCTCTCGCTCGCGCAGCCCAAGGAAATTATCGTTTTTGTCGACTTCACTGATCAGCTCTACCACAAAAGGCCTCCCTGCTGTATTGTTCACTATCCGGGTTCGGTTGAGGGTAAAAATAAGAATTTAGGTTGAAATAAAATTAAAAATAACAGGCTTCAATAAAAGGTTAAGCCTGAGTTAAATGCCGTGAAAAGAAAGGAGAAACTCACTTTTCAGGTAGTTTTCAGGGTTCGGAGACTTCTTT
>CAZSVY010000246.1:0-3651 GCA_964610495.1 uncultured Methanosarcinales archaeon | reverse complement strand
AAATATTTCTTGCTCGATGTTCTTTTTCCGTCAAAACCGCAGCTCAAGCGGGCGAACGCTTGAAGTCGAAATATTTCTTGCTCGATGTTCTTTTTCCGTCAAAACCGCAGCTCAAGCGGGCGAACGCTTGCGCAGATTAAGTGGGCGAACGCTTGAAGTGGAAATGTTTAGTGCTCTATGTGCTTTTTCAGTCTGCCGTGCCTGTCAATCTCCCCTTTTGCAATTCTTGTTGAGGAGATCGGGATTTCATCTTCAGCCATTACGTATTCAACGTGTACTATTTCCAGGGGCTTCTTACCCCTTTCTTCCCTGATACGATTGATTTTAACGGCAACCGGATAAGTCTCAGGAGAGACGATTATAAAGTCAAAGTCCTCTTCGATAGTGGGGCCATAGGGGTCATTCAGCTTTGTAATCTCATACCTGTCATCCGGATATCCCTTTTCTTTTATGTGCTGCAGCAGCCGGTTCCTCCTTTTTTCATAATTATCGACGCTGTGGCTTTTACTCAGCATCTCGTCTGAGGTAAGCCCTATGTGGACTTTTCCATCCTCTGCTATCTCAAATGCTTTTTCAATCAGTTTGGCGTGGCCGTCATGAAAATACTGAAACGTACCGCCGACTGCGACCTTTGGCATGATGGGTGATAATCTGCCAAGTAAAAAGAAGTTTTGGTTTTTCTCCGGCTTTCCTGGAATTTTCATACTTTTTTCCGTTTTTTCTCTCTTTCTTTTCACTTTCTTTTCACTTTCTTTTCACCTTCTTTTCTCTTTTTTTTAAATGTAAGTGCCAGAAAAAACCTTCTTAGTTTTTCCCCGGTTTGCCGTGTTTCCCGGCAATAAAACCGTGTTTTACAGGCGTTTTAGAATACTTTCACTCTGCCTCCTCTAGTTATATATACCTGCAAAACTATTGTGGAGCAACTGTTATGCACCTTATACAAACATGTGCATCTTAGGAGAATTTGTAATGAGCGAAATAACACTCGAAGAGCTGCCCGGAGTTGGCCCTGCAACCGCAGAAAAACTCAAAGAAGCCGGATTTAACACCATTGAAGCAGTGGCTGTAGCCTCTCCTTCTGAACTTGCAACTACAGCCGAAATAGGGGAATCGACGGCTGCAAAGATTATTAATGCTGCAAGGCAAGCTGCTGATATTGGAGGCTTTGAGACCGGGGATGTCGTGCTTGAAAGGCGGAAATTGGTAGGCAAGCTGACCACCGGTTGTACGGAATTTGATGAAATGATGGGTGGGGGCGTAGAAACCCAGGCAATTACCGAACTGTACGGAGAATTCGGTTCAGGAAAGACCCAGCTGGCCCACCAGCTTGCCGTGAACGTCCAGATGGACAGGGAACACGGAGGGCTTAATGGTTCGGTCATCATAATCGATACTGAAAATACTTTCAGGCCTGAGAGGATTACCCAGATGGTAAATGGGCTTTCTGAGAAATACGGCATGGAACTTGACCCGGAAGAGTTCCTCCAGAATATCCATGTCGCCAGAGCATACAATTCCAATCACCAGATACTCCTTGTGGACTCTGCAACAGACCTGGCAAACGAGCTTCGGGAGATGGGCAAACCCGTTAAGTTGATGATTGTTGACTCGCTTATGGCTCACTTCAGGGCCGAATACGTAGGAAGGGGAACCCTTGCCGACCGGCAGCAGAAGCTCAACAAGCACATGCACGGCCTGCTCCGTTTCGGGGATCTCTTCAATGCCTGCGTGGTTGTAACAAATCAGGTTATGTCAAAACCCGATGCCTTCTTTGGTGATCCCACAAGGCCCGTCGGAGGACACGTTGTAGGACACACAGCAACCTTCAGGCTCTACCTGCGGAAATCCAAAGGAGAAAAGAGAATCGTCCGGCTTGTGGACTCTCCGAACCTGCCCGAAGGAGAAGCTGTTATCGCAGTTACTACAGCAGGACTCACGGATCAATGAAATTAGTAGATCAACGAAATTGATAAGTAAACGGTAAATATATTCAAAGGTGGGTAGGGAAAGGTTTTATCTACCCATTTTCAATCTTTTTTTGATGAAATTCAAAGCCATTGTTGCTGACATTGACGGGACAATAACCTGCGAGAAAAGGGAACTGCATCTGGGGGCCGTCAGAAAGATCCGTTCTCTTAAACTTCCTTTCGTGCTTGCCACAGGAAACATTCTCTGTTACGCAAGGACAACGTCAAGGCTTATCGGCCTGGAAGGGGCCGTAATAGCTGAAAACGGAGGGGCTGTAACTGTCCGCTACGATCTGAAAGGCACTTACGAGGAAAGCCTTGAGGAATGCGAGAAAGCCTTTTCTTTTCTTTCCCGGCATTTCAAACTCACGAAACTTGACCCTCTCTACCGGAAAACCGAGATTGCCCTGAGAAGGGACTTTGACCTTCAAAAAGCCAGAACTCTTCTTGAAACCCAGCCCTTTGACGTCGAAATGATTGACACTAAATACGCTATTCATCTCAAAAGCAAGAAAATCAATAAAGGTGTAGGCCTTCAGAAACTTGCAAGCATGATGGGCTTGAAACCCAGGGATTTCGTAGCGATAGGGGATTCCGCAAACGACGTGGAAATGTTTGAAGTCTCAGGCTTCGGGATCGCAGTCGGAAACGGCGATGAAAAAATCAAGGAAACTGCGGATTACATAACAAAAGCCACCTACGGCGACGGAGCCATTGAAGCCTTCGAATTTCTCGAATCAAACGGCTGGATTTAAAAAACTCCAGATTAAAAACAGTAAAACGGCAATTCTCGATCCAGCTCTAAACTCCAGTGACTAATTTTTAAAATCAGGATTTCTTAAAAATCAGGAATTTAACTCTCAGACCTGAATAAAGCACCCAGCCCGAGATCCCACTTCATCCATAATTCTTTTCTGTTTTTACTTTTCGTTAATACCTCAACAACAATTGGGTTGGGCTTTATGAATATCACGGGATTATCTTCTTCCCCAAGCTCCCTATCGACCGGCCAAGCAATTTTTTCTTCATCGATGGAAAACTGGGCATCCACGCCGGGCTTATTGCCTCTTGCATCCAGCCTTATCCAGCGGTTCAAATTCCTTAAATATACAGCATTCAAACCGTGCAAGACTTTCCTGCTTTCTTCCTGGCTTGAACAGAGTTTCTGATAACAGAATCCGGTTGGAATCCCGAAAAACCTCAGCATTGCTGCAAACAGGTGAGCTTTGGCACAGCATATCCCGTGGCCGGCTTCCAGAACCTCCGACGCCTTACAGGTAACCTCTTCTGCACCTATATCCCCTGAATGATGAATTTCGTCCCGAACGAACTCATAAACCTTCTTTATCAGGCTGATTTCGTCGTCGGTGCCTTCCTGTAATTCAAGGCATTTCTCAACAATCAGTCTGTGATCGTAGTTTATTACTTCATTCTTTTTTATGTAGTCCTGAAGATTATTGCTTTCAACATGCATCTTACTTACCTATCAATAGCTACTTCAATAATTCTTCTCTATGGATTTGAATCTTACAGGAAACTACTCTTTTTTATTAGTACAAACATATAAATAATCATAAATCTCGTTCCAAAAGGATTTACCGAACAGAAAATAAACAGCATTGGAGGGCACATTGTTTGATAAATGCTTTTTCAGGATTCTCTTTTCAGGATGTCTTAACTGAGT
>CAZSVY010000245.1:0-14312 GCA_964610495.1 uncultured Methanosarcinales archaeon | reverse complement strand
TTAGTCGTGTCTCGCTTACACCGTTCCAAGTTTTACCTGTAGAACTTCTCTACAGAACCCTTACTCAGAGTTTAATAGCAAAGTCAAGCGGCTCTTGTAGCATTTGCAGCTTCCAAGACAAAACTTGACAAATGAGTATAGGACTTGTAAGGGTAAATAGCTTGTCAGATAGCGAAAGTTGGTACAGATGACGGCTGTATCCCGCCATTAAAATGACGGGGATTAGCCTTATCGCTCCTAAACTTATCTCTATTTTAATCTCTGCTGTCTCCTCACGAAAATAATAGATCTTCGCAGCAATCTGTTCTGTGAGATCTGGCGTGATCCGGAAGCACTGAGAAGGAGAGTTTCCTGCATTTATCAAGCAATCCATTGAGAGATGCCGGACTCCCTCCTCAAGTCTCAGAAATCCCTCCAGATTGTCCGACAGGGCAATTTGCCCTAACAATCCTGTATTTATATCTATCCCTCGTCTTTTAGTTCGTAATTAAGTTTTCAGTGTTACACACGAAATACTTTTTCAGGCTTATCTCATATATTTTATTTTAGTTGAAGTACTAAAAAATTTTTTATACTCTTATGACTTCCACTAAATAGTAAGTTTTTCAACAAGTGGAAACTTACATTATTTCCATTCCCATGTAATTTCAGTACGGGTCAGGAATTTATTATGTGGCTATAAGCGCGTTTGGTAGCGCGGGGGGTCTTATGAGGGGTAGTTTTTCGGTTACAGTGGATATTGAGGATTGGTATCATATTCCTTCAGTCTGCAGTTCTCCGTATGCCGTTTACAGGAGTGTGAATGAGTTCTTTGAAAAATGGGAAGGTCGGTACGATTTCCTGACTGAACCTACAAACAGGGCACTGAAGATTCTCGACGAGTTCAACATAACTGCTACTTTCTTTGTAGTTGCGGACACTGTAGAACACTATCCTGGACTGATCGAGTCAATTGTAGAAAGAGGACATGAACTCGCATGTCATGGCCTGCATCACGCCTGCAAAATCGATCCGGAGACGAAGGAACGATTAATGAGTAGCGAAGAATTCGAGCAGAAAACTTTGTTTGCAAAAAAAATTCTGGAAAAAATTAGCGGGGAAAGAATAGTAGGTTACAGGGCACCAAATGCCCTGGTAGGCGGCTGGATGCTGGATTCATTGGAACGCATTGGGTTCAGGTATGACTCATCAGTATCCGTAAATTCTCTTTATAATAAAACGGATTCGTCCCTTAAGACAGTTTCTTCTTCTCCTTATTATCCCGTAGAAAACGGGCTTGAAGCAGGCGACGATAGAAACTTTATTGAGTTTCCCTGGGCCTATTATCAAAACGTACTGAAAATTCCGGCATCTGGTGGCCCAATACTCCGCTTTCTGGGAGCTCCTCTAGTATTGAATGGGCTTATCCAGAGTCTTAAAAGAGGACATACTATCTTCTATTTCCACCCGCTTGACATTTCATGTACCAGATTTCCTTCAATAGGGAACAACAGGCCATTTTACTGGTGCATGAAAGGAAAGTTTGTGGAACGTAGAATTCGCCACATTTTAAAAAATCTGAATAATGTCAATAACTTGTGCTTGAGGGACTACCCAGGAATATAATAGCTTAGAAGGGCGTCCGAGTTTATAGTCGAAGCTGGCAGACCATGAAAGAAGTTTTTCTTGGACTCATTGCCCTATAATTCGAAAGAAAAGCAGGAAGGAGAATTTTACTCCCGTTAGCTGTAAAATTAACCCTTTGCTGGCATCTCTATGCTCTCTTTTTCAAGCGCGATTTTTAACAAAGCGGCAGCCACATCTACAGAAGTGTACTCTTCATCAATTAGTTTTTCAACCAGGCTACTATATTCTCCCAGGTGCCCTGCGTCGACAATTTCTTTAATATTTTCTAAAAGCATATTTGTTCTGATTTCTTCAACATCACTGATTGAAGGAATTCTTTGAGCTTTAATTTTAGTTTTTGTAAACTGCTGTATCTGCTTTATTCGATATGCTTCCTTGCCGATAACAAAAGTGAACGCAAGCCCGGCTTTTCCTGCCCTGGCTGTTCTTCCGATTCGATGTACGTAATATTCATCATCCGTAGGTATATCATAATTAAAGACAGCCTCGACATCTCCTACATCGATTCCTCGAGCTGCCACGTCGGTTGCTACCAGAACTTCAATCTCGTTCTTTCTGAACCTGGACATGACAATATCCCTTTGCTTCTGTTGCATATCTCCGTGAAGGCCATCAGCCAGATATCCTCTTGTCAGCAGGTCCTCAACCAGTTCGTCCACTCGTTTTTTCGTATTACAAAATACCACCGATAATTTCAAATTGTAATAATCAATTAAGCGGGCAAGAGCCTCGGTTTTTGCCTGCTGTTTGACTTCAAAATAAAACTGTTCTACATTAGGAACGGTTACTTCCTTATGTACCAGTTTTATCAGCTGCGGATTTTTCTGATATCTTTTTGTCAAATCCAGAATAGCTTTAGGCATGGTTGCAGAGAAAAGAACGGTTTGCCTTTTCTCAGGAATCTTCTTGATAATAGTCTCGATATCTTCTCTAAACCCCATGTCCAGCATTTCATCGGCTTCATCCAGTATAATGAATTTTACGCTTTCCATTTTCAAAGTGCGCCGGTCCAGATGATCCATAACGCGTCCGGGGGTTCCGGTAATGATCTGTACGCCTTTCTTTAAAGCTTTAATTTGCCGGTCTATAGGCTGCCCGCCGTAAATGGGTAAGATCTCTATATCCTTTTTATATTTTGAAATCTTTTTGAGCTCTCCTGCTACCTGAATCGCGAGCTCTCTTGTAGGACATAGAATTACAGCCTGTAATGCCTTATTCTTCGGGTCTATACCCTCTAAAACCGAAATTCCAAATGCTGCAGTTTTACCTGTCCCTGTTGGAGCCTGCCCAATTACATCTCTTCCCTGCAACATATAAGGAATGGACTGAGCCTGAATCGTAGTAGTTTCTTCAAAACCCATATCCTCGATTGCCATTTCTATTTCTTTTGATAAATTTAACTCTTTAAACCCTGAACCTGTCATCTTTAATTTCCTCCTTTAATCTCATGTTGTCGCCTTGAATGCACCCGCTATTTCCCCCGTAATCGAAGTATTTGCTGAACTGACTCTTAATAACTTTGAGACCTCCTTCCGTATCTCCTGGCAGATTTTCCAATTCCATCCGACACGTGGAAAAAGAGAATTAAAAACAAAATCTCAATTAGCAGGTGCGCTTGTTTTCTATTTTCATTTACTTCTCCCCCAGGCAAGCTAACCGTTTAGCTATCGAATCTTAATAGAAAGTTTCATACTCATTCTCAGAAGTATGAGAAATATGATCTGATAGATAGTATAGTGGATAATAATGAAAGATAATATAATGATTGATACTATAATGAAGAATATTATAACAAACGATATAACAGTTTATAAGATGCTTATTTCCTGAATTTTGATGCTTGAAAACTTACTTCAATGCATTCTAATTATAAGCCTGGTTGCGCTGCTTTATGGCGCAGTCATCAGTGATTTATCTCATTCTACCTATTCTCTGAGGAACAACTTATTACCTGATTTAATACTTGTTTTCTCCTGAGGAACAGTAAGGGATCATTCGGACGCTGTCAGGAATCATAAACTAATCTGGATAGCTCAATGTTCACTCCGTAAGGCTAAAACCGTATTATATTAATATCAGCAGGATTTGTATTCAAGAGGGATGAACTTGATATGCCGTGAATTATTGCGACAGAAACGCTAAAATTTCTGGACAACGGTATAGTACCCGAAAGCCTTTAATTGTTGAAAATTTTTAACCCATGAAAACATTAATTAGGTTGAGGCAGGTATATCAAACTGCACTGAGGGCACAACCATTAATTATTTGTTGGGCCGATTGAATATAGAGAAAATAAGAAAGAGGATAAATAAAAAAATCTTAAGAACTAAAGTTTTTGGGCCTGTGTGCTGCCTGTAAAAGAAAACTCTTTAATAGTGAAACCACGGTCTCAGGGATAGTTCATATCTAGGTGCGGAAACTGGACTCTGTAACTTTCAAAAAGGATGGGGGACACATTGTCTAAAATCACTAATAACATATTAAATCTTATAACCTCAATTTCTCTGTTACTGCTGGTTTACAGTCTCTCTATTCTCAGGGGAATTCAGCCCGAGGGGTATACAGTCAATATTTATGAGCAGCTTCCTTTTCACTTTTACCTTACCCTGCTCCTTTGTTACCTTTCAGCCTGCGTTCTGCTCCTTGCATACAGAAAAATAAGTGCAGTTCTAATATTGTTTCTCGTTCACACTGCAGTACTGATCATTCCTCATATGCTTGGCTATGTCTCAATAGGCAGGGAAGAGAAATTTTCGTACATAGGGCTTGCAGGGCAGAGTCCACTTTGTGATCTTTCAGGCTTTTCCAATCTTTCTCCTACGGGCCCTCTGCTCGTTTCAGCCCTGGCTCAGGTCTCAGGCCTTGAAACGCCGGCACTTTCCTACTTTTTGCCAGTATTTTTTTCAATCATATTTATTGCTGGAATGTTCCTGTTCTATCGGATTTTTATGAGCAGGGAAAAATTAGTCTCAGTAGCCTTTCTCTCCTCGATGATTCCTTACTTCGGGCATTTCCAGACTTCAGCAGCTTCTTGTTATCTGACCTTTTGCCTGATACCTCTCTACCTTTTTGTGCTGAGAAGCGCGCTTTCGGATAAAAAGAAGGCAATGGCTGTTTGCCTTCTTTTTATGATGCCTTTGATTCCTTTAGCCCATCCTTTTATTTTTGCATATCTTGTTTGTTTCTCCCTGCTCCTCACCTTCTCAAGCAAAGTACTGAAGCCCGGATTTCTCCGTAAAATCCTGAGTCTCAACTTTCTCTTCCCTGGTCTCTCCCACTCTGCAGGAAAAAAAGTGCCTGTATTCATCTTTCTGTCATTTACCTCGGGAGGCTTTCTGCTCTGTGCAAAATACGCTCCTCAGGTCTTCGATACCTTTACTTCGGACCTTACTTCCCGCGCAAAAATGCTAGTGGCTGCAGGGCTTTCCACGGTACCAGGAACGGAAAACGGATTTCTCGAGTTCGCCCATCTCTTAAATCTCTATTACGGCAAGTACTTTATTCCTTTAATTTTAATTCTGATCAATTCCGTAATCGTATGGCAGAATCGTAAAAGGTTTTGCCACCATTTTATTCGCAGGTATCCTCGCTTCCTGATACTGTATATTGCAACCTTTTTCCTGGAGCTTGCTTTCCTTTTAAACCCCTTCATTCCATACCCTCCAGATAGGTTTGCAAATTTGAGCTTCATTATTTTTGCTCAGATTCCTTTGTTGGGGTATTCCCTTTACATTATTTTTCTTAGAAAAGGGTATACTCTTGGTCTTGGCTCTGCAGTCCTGGTTCTTTGTCTGCTCTGGACACTGGGATTCTTCACCTGTTTCAGTTCGCCGTATACAGGTGGAGTTTCTGAAGCAATTTCACAAAATGAGGCAGAAGGAATTCAGTGGCTATCCGCGGTAAGAGACAATTATCCATATATCATGTCCTCTGGAGATTACGACGGAAGCAGTACCCTGCCAGTAATCCCTGGCAGTAACGTGAACCGGTCGGCTGAACTTACTGAGGGTTCTCAAAACTCTCTTTATGCCTCTACAAATGATCCTGAAAACGGTATACCTGTAGAAGCAGCAGCAAAAAGAAAACCTTTCTATGTTGTGGAGACTACCTTCTCGGAGGCTTTGGATTCCAGGGCGCAGGAATCCGATGAGGCATCGGTCTCTACGGGCAAAAACCCCCTTGAGACCAGGACCGATTATCCTGTGTACAAGATCTATGATTCTCTTAATATAGAGATCTATGAACATATTCCGTGATCTCACTGTCCTTATTTCGCCCGAAAGTCAGGTTTTTAAGGAAGGTAAGTTCCAGTTTTAGAATTAAATTTCCTTTTTCTCTTTTTTAAGGAGGTGATTTCCCATCCTGAGATTAAACTTTTCCCTTCGTCTTATATTATTATATTACAGAGCTTTCCTTTATCTTTTCCTGGACGTGCTTGCCAATAAGAAGCACAATTATAATCAACCCTATAATTTCTGAGATAAAAACTTCCGTAAATTCTGGGTCATACGATCTACTGAAAATTATCATCAGATACTCAATAAAGCTTCCTGAAATCGTGTCTTCTGGAAATCCCCAACCAAAGAGAGGCCAGAAAAATACTTCAGGGGTATTCCATATCTGGTCTTCAAGAAGGTGGCAAAAGGATGCCCCTGCGATAATCAGGAATTGAGGTTTCCCCTGACTGTATAGATAGTACCCCGCCATGCCCAGCAGAAAGCCAAAAAGTAAAGTATGGGCAAAAATACGCCCGCTTCCTATTGTTTCAGCAAGGATGATCCTGCCAAGAGGTTTATCAATAAAGTCTGGAAGGAGCGCCCCGAATGCAATCCACGGAACGTTTACCCAGAAGTTATTTTTTGAGGATAAGCGGCTCAGAAGGTAAAAGATCCCCAGAGTAATTCCAATATGTCCAAAAATAAACATCAGACTAAAAATAGTTATTTATTCATAATAATTTTGCGGCCGGCCTGCCTGATGACCTGCCGGCACAAACTTCCAGTTTTATAGGAAGAAGCGTAAAACCCCTGAGCTAAAGACTCAGTAGGGCAGGAACTGCCCGAATTAACGCTCACGGAGATGCCGATGGTCTTCAATGAAGTGAGAAACCGCCAATTCTTTAGCTTAGTTGTAGTTCACATCAAACAGGATTCCTCAAGCCTGGCATTCAGCTACGAGCTTTTCTACCAGTTCCTGCCGTATCGCAGTTCTTCGGTCTCCTCCGCAGACCATACCCCGGACACCGATAATATCCGGCCCTATCCTTTCAAGCATCGGAAGATCCTCAAATTTCAGGGAACCGGCAATTGCGTTTTCAAGTCCGTACTCATGGGCAAGGTCAGTAAATCTTTTAAGTTCTTTCTCATCCATGAATTCAAAGGTAGATTTTCCATCCTTGATTGCCGTATCGACCATTACTACATCTACCCCAGCCTCTGCGGCGATTGAAGGAAGCAACAATGGAGAAATTGAATTGATGCGCTTGTAGTCCGAATATCCTGAGGCAACGACTTTCTTTGTCGAGTCATAATCCTTTACAGCTCTTGTTATTTTTGTGAGGAGTTCAAAGGCCTGGTCTTCAGTCTGGATATCGTAAAGGCCAACTTTAATGTAATCTGCTCCTGCAACTGCTGCTCCGAATGCTGCAAGGGAAGCAGTTCCCGGTTTGTAATTAAAATCTCCTATGGTCGCGCTTATAGGCTGTCTGCCGTCTACAGCTTCTTTTACATCCCTTATTATCCACGGGAAATTCGCACCAAGGGAACCTTCTTTGGGGTTTTTGACATCCACAATGTCTGCGCCGCCTCTGGAAGCAATAATTGCTTCCTCTCTATTGATTGGACTTACAAGCAGTTTCATAAAAATCCTCTAACTAAACATCGAATTGGAATCTTATCATGAATATTATTCTTTTTATACAATATACTTTATTTTATATTTTTTTATAGGATGATGCAGCTATTGAATAAGTATGTTCCGAGTAATTTTTGTGATGGATATATTTAACCGTAGCGTAGTTCTTGCAAAGGGCGGTGTCAGGGAAGAATACCGTCCGGTTTCAGATTCAAGTGCCTTATGTAGCAACTCGGACCCTCTGAAGATAGTTGAACTCCTGCATCCCAGGGAAGTCTATATTGCCGACCTTAATATGCTCCAGGGCAAAGGCCCTCTCGAAACGAATGCCGGAGTAATCCGGGAGGTAAGTTTAAGGGCGGACACAATGCTTGATTTCGGGATCTCATCTTCACAGGACATGGATAAAGCTCTTTCCATTGCAGGGACCGCTGTAATAGGTACAGAGACAGGTATGCTTTCGGCAATAAAGGATGCAGCTTCTGGAAACCCCGGAAGGATCAGTGTCAGCATTGATATAAAGCATGGTAAAGTCCTGAAAAAGGATCCGGAGCTTCCTGAATCCCCTTTTGAAATCGTAAAACTGTTAAATAATTTTCCCTTAAAAGACCTTATTTTCCTCGACCTGGACCGGGTTGGGACAGCCTCAGGCTTTGATCCTGAGTTTCTTCGAAAACTGGTTGAATGTTCCAGGCACAGTGTGCTCCTTGCAGGAGGAGTCAAGGATATGGAGGATCTTTTTACTCTTGATAAGCTCGGGATAAAAGGAGCCCTGGTTGCAACTGCCGTTCATTCGGGACTGGTTCCTCCAGCCGTGCTTAGTGCAGGGCTTAAATCGGATAATAAAAAATAACCCAACTATTGGGAATGCTTTTTATTTCAGCCCTTATATGTCTTGTATATAATCGAGTATCTTTGTATTCGAACAGCAGATTCCACTTAAAACCAGGAGATTGTGAGGTTACAGTATGGTAAAGAAAGATACGTCTGAAGAGAACATTGAAGAAAACACTGAGGAGAAAAGCGGAGACGGATATGTGGAAATTAAGATGGGAGGCGGCTGGTATATGACGATCTCCCTTGCACACAGCGACCGCTTTGAGAAGGAATATGTCGAACTCGCAAAGGAACGGGGTGGCGTAAAAAAATCCAGGTTCAACCTTAACCCAACCCATGTCAGGATGTTAGGAGAAGCCCTGATCAAATTTGCTGACGATAATGGGCTCTAAAAGGATATACTCTCGGATTTAATTTTCTATCCCTGTATCTGGTCAGTTCCTGCTCAGGAACTCCAGAATTTTTTTGGCGACTTCCTTTTCTATGTATTCAGGAGAGCGGGAAGCATCTATTATAATAAAACGTTCAGGATCTTCTGCCGCAACCCTTAGAAAAATCTCCCTGACTCCCCGTAAGAACTCTAGTTTTTCAAACTTGCTTTGCTCTCCTCGTTTCCCACAGCGCTCAATTGAAACTTCGGGCACGATATCAAAAAGAATGGTCAGATCCGGAACAATGGTCCAGCCCCGGTGCAGATTCTTTACCCACTCAAGAGGATTTTCCAGGCGGGTTTTCAGGGTTACGCCCTGGTAAGCATATCGGCTGTCGGAATAGCGGTCAGAAATTACGATTTTTCCATTCTCAAGCGCAGGCTTTACAAGTTTTGCCAGATGTTCGGCATGGTCAGCTGTAAAAAGGAAGAGCTCGGCAAGCTGGTCGGTATCCGACTGGATGGCTTTTTCCACGGCATCTCCAGTCAGAGTGCCTCTTGTCGGTTCTCTGGTGAAAACAGGTCCAAAGGCCTTAATTTCAGGATTCGTCTGAAGCTTTTCCGCAACTGTGCTTTTGCCCGAGCCGTCAATGCCCTCAAGTGTGATCAGTTTCCCTCTCATAAGTACCGTCTTTTTTCTTTAGAGATTTTTAGTGAAACGCATTATCTGTATTTATACTCTACAGGCTTTCCAGATTCATGGTAAGATCCCAATTCGATGTATAGCTGGCGAGTCAGGACAGGAACCCCAGATAAAATAAGCATCTATTTATGCAATATTAAAAATAACTTAGAGTAATGACTGTAATAGGAGTTATTACGCGGGGCAAATACGGGCACCGCTTGATTGAGACTGTGAGGGAGCACAGCGATTTTTCAATCGTCACTGCTGACCTGCCTGAGTTCGTGCCTGTGTTTATTGAAGAGCCTGACGAATTTCTGGAAAATCTTAATTTCGACAAACGTGTTTTCTCTGCCGAAATTATAATTACTTACTCTTTGCATCCGGATCTGACATCTGCAATTGCAAGGCTTGCGGCAGAGGCTGGGGTGCGCTCCCTTATAGTTCCAGGTGGGCCATCCAGGGCTTCAGTCCCCGAACTCAAAAAGCTCTCCGAACTTTCAGGCATGGATATCGAGGTAGATGAGATCTGCTGCAGCCTTGAGCCCAACGCTTTCAACAGGCCATTTACGGATATCTTTGGGTCTCCTATATTGAAAATAAAGACAAAAGACGGAAAAATTGCCAAGGTGGAGGTAATAAGAGGAGCTCCATGCGGGAGCACCTGGCATATGGCAAAAGAAATCGTTGGAATGCCGGTAAAAGATGCACCCCCCAGAGCCGGGCTGTATATCCAGCATCACCCCTGCAGAGCGGCACGTGGCGACCTTGGAGGAATCCATGAGTCAGGGGAACTGCATAAACAGGCATTCATAAAAGCTCTTGAGAATGAGGAGTGATTATATATTCTTTGAAAAAATATATTCTAAATATGACCGGAAAGTGGGATCCAGCTTTTCGTTTTTGAAAAGCCCTTACTTCTTGACCTGCCCGGTTTCCAGTTATTTACGGGGGTGAAAGAGATTACTTCCCTATCTATCTCAGAAGACTCAGGACCCGAAGACCTTGAGGCACTAGCAGTTGCGATACATTCGGTCATTGGACTTCCCACGACCATTCGCAGTCTCAAACGAAAAGGGCTTCGTCTTGAAAAAGGAGAAATCCTTGACAGGGACTACACAGGACCTGTGCTTGAAAAAGTATTGAAAACAAACAAAGTTGCCCATGAAGTTCCTACAGAAGGTGTATACAGGGGAAAACATGTGGTTGTTGCTCCCATTCGCTCAAAAGACGGGAAAGTTATTGCAGCTCTCGGGATTGTGGATATACTGGCTACTATAGATCTCCCTTCGGTTTTTCACGAATACACGTCGGTATTGCAAGAAGTTGAGGATGCAAAGAAATAAAGCTGGTAAAATAACAGCCGGATATTGGATGACGAATTGAAAAAAGTGGTTGTTGGAGGATCTGTCCCCGCGAATTTCCCAGGGGAAATTCTTTGCTCCTCCAATTAAGCTTCGGGTTTCAAACCTTAAGTTTTTCCGGGATTTACTCTGGCTTCTCGTATAATTTTACTTTTTTCAGCAGGGTACCATTCTTTGCATGGGGTTGCCTGAAAACAGTATCATTGGATTTCTCAATTTCCCTTGCCTGTGCTGCAAGCTGCGCGGCAGCTCCCATTATCTCGTGTCCGGCTGCAGCTGTCAGGCAAATCTGGTCGATTTCTTTTAACATAAAACATGCAGGGAAGTTAACCTGTGCGACTTTTTCAGCCATGTGAAGGGCAGCAAGAGCCTTTGCTTTTGCATAAGGGTTTGCGAAGCCTGCATGCTCAACACATTTTTCGGGTTTTGCAAAAATGTGTGGAAGCTCCAGTTCCTTTCCTGATCTTCCGGAAGCAACCTGATCGGTTATCTTATCCAGTTCTTCCTGAATGAGTCTAACAACGCCACAAACGGATAGCACTTTCATTGCATCGGAGTTGAAGGATGCCATCTCCACGGAGTCAAGGAACTCTCTCTTTGCTCCGATAAGAGGGTCTACCGGGAGGATAATATATCCGAAGCCTTCCTGCTCAAGAGCCTCTCTGGCTTCTTTCTTTGTTGGGCCATCTGAGACCACAATGCAGGGAACACCCTTCCATATTTCACGAGCTGCTGTGGGACCCGGAGCTGCTGCGTTAGGGCTGATAATTACCACGAAGTCTGCATTCCACTGCTTGAAACTTTCAGTATCTGCAGCTTCGGCAGGGCCCATCTTGGCACCTGTACCAAATACACGTACTGTAATTCCCTCTCTAGCTGCAATTTCATCCTGGATCAGATTGATAACCTGGCTCATTCCCAGGTTGCCCATTTTTATAAAACCTATGTTGACCATTTTTCTCAAAATCCTGTGTTAACCAATTTCTTCAATAATGGAATTCCTAAAGGGTTTATAATCCTTTTGGCAAGCTTCGTTCCCTATCAAACTTATTTTATAAATATATATGCTATTTATAATTATTATTCAGTACGTTTCCTTTCCCCTCCGAAAAGCTTAAAAGGAATGTGATTTATTTCACTCAAAAACGTTGACATCAATGCTGTTGTTTTGTGGTTTTGTTTCACAGGACCCGTATTATAATTTGAAAACTTTATCCGTTGGTGGGCTTTTAATGTCAGGGCAAATGTATTATACTAAGTTGCGGGGGTACCCCTGAAAAAGGTACACCAGGCAGCATGCCCTTTTTCGGGAAATTATCCCGCTATATCTAATAGTTATTCAAGTCCAGGTTTTGATTGAGTGAACTGTCCTAAGCATAATTCTACTGAAAACAAAATGATTGTTTTTGATATGGATAGCACCCTTATAGACGCTGAGACTATCGATGAGCTCGCCAGGGCTGCAGGTGTTGTAAGCAAAGTAGAGGAGATTACGAAAAGAGCGATGTATGGAGACCTTGATTTCGAGCAAGCGCTTATCGAAAGGGTCAGGCTTCTTAAGGGACTTTCCCTCGAAACTGCCCTTGATGCGGTAGACCAGATCGATCTGATGCCGGGAGCGGCAGAACTTATCCTCTATGTCAAAAGTAGGGGCTATAAAACTGCAATGATCTCCGGCGGATTTACCATCTCTGCCGATACGATAGGCAGGGTGCTTGGCATCGATTACGTTGTTTCCAACGAACTGCTTGTGGAAGACGGCTGCCTTACAGGCAAAGTTGTCGGCCCCATCACACAGAGCGACTCCAAAGCAAAGGTGTTCGAGGAACTTACCCGGCTTAACGGAGTCCGACCGGAGCAATGTGTGGTTGTCGGGGATGGCGCAAACGATGCCTGTATCTTTGAGAGGGCAGGTTTTGCCATAGCTTTCAATCCCAAGCCCATCCTGAGGGAGTATGCGGACGTGGTCATAACAAAAAAAGATCTTAGAGCCGTTATCCCTGTTCTTGAATCTCTTTCTTATCAATGTTGTAATCAGGCACAGCATGTCGACATCGAACAGTAGAACTACTAAAATGCCAGCTTTTTTGCTGGACCGGGAGGCACAATAAGAGATGCTAAAAGAACTGCAGAAAAAAAGATCAGATTTGAAGGACATTTCTGAAGAATCCAAGGAAAAGAGAAATACTTTAAACGCCGAGGCCAGTGCCCTTGCTGCAAAGCGTAACGACCTGAACAAAAAGACGAAAGATCTTATCAACGAAGCCCAGGAATTAAAGGTTCTCAGGGACGAAATTAATGAAAAGGTCAGCGAATACAAGAACAAACGCGATGATACCAACGCCAGGGCAAACGAGCTCTTCTCAAAGGCCGATTCCATCAGGAAGCAGAATAACCTGGGCGGCCCATCGATCAAAGCCCTGAGAAAAGATATCGACCGCCTTGAGTTTGCCCAGCAGACTGAAGTCCTGAGCGCGACCAAGGAAAGGGAACTCGTTGGCAAGATCACTCAGCTTCAAAAGCAGTATCAGGTCAAAAAAGTCCAGCTCGAGGGCAACCTCGAACTGAAGAATATTCTGGACGAAGCCCAGAAGATCCGAGATGAAGCCTCAGAATTCCACAACGAGCTGGCTGAGTATGCCAGGCAGGCTCAGGAATATCATGAGAAGATGATTACCGCTTTCAAAGAGGCTGACAGAACCCGGGCAGAGTCTGACATTGCCCACAGGGAATTTGTAAAAGCCCAGGAAGCAGCTGACGAACAGCACAAGGTTTTCATTAATGCCCAGAAGGAAATTAGGGATCTTGACAAAGAAATCTTCAAGCTCAAGAAGAAAGACAAAGAAGGAAAATCCCGTGTTGTCAAGTCCGAACTTCAGAAAGATGCCAAGTCCATCTTTGAAAAGTTCAAGGGTGGAGCAAAACTCACCACCGAAGACCTGATGACTCTTCAGAGATCGGGTTTAGTCTAATTCATCTCACAAACAAGCATTCAGCTGAAAAGCTTCAATTTCCGTTGCAGGTATGTTTCAACCTGCATCTCCATTTTTCCAGTTCATTCCGGCCCATTCTGTACCTGTTACCTATTCTGTTTTATCAGACTGACTTTTCTATACTCCGGTATTCTATACTTCAGTATTTTAAACCCCAGACAACCCAGGCTTTGTTAGCTACAGCTCTTTATTTCAAAAAGAGTAAAGGGGCAGAACTAAGAAATTGAAGAAGCAGCACTATAACTCTATTCGTATTTTGCTCTGAAATTTTTAATAATTACCCTTATAAATATCCCCAATTATTTTAAAATTTTCAACAATGATTTCCAGTTTATTCTGAAAGCTTCAAATATTTCTCCCTGAACTCTGGGTTTCTCATAAGGCAGCACTTTGCATTATAGGCAGGGTCCTCCCTGATCTTTTTCCAGATATCCTTTACCCTGTCCCTATGGACATTTCCATAGGGTATCGGGATACAGGCACAGGGAAGAATATTCCCTTCCGGGGTAATATGGAGCCACTTGCGGCCTGCCATGCAGCCTGTAGTCCTCATGACCTGTGGGATAGGAAATACTCTGGGGCCTTCT